>JAKBZR010000143.1 GCA_021842405.1 bacterium | reverse complement strand
CCGATCTCAAGCCGATCATATTCAAGTATTGAATGAAATACTGGATCGCCGCCCCCTCAGCCTTACGTTGAATCACATCATGCAGCATATCGCGGGCCGGCTTCGTGCGTCGAGGATCGTTATTTATAGCATAACGGATGGCGTTTTTGTGCCGTTGGCGGTTCGCAACATCGCCATTTCCTATGCCAAAGCGGCGGCCGCAAATTCGCCGAACAGCCCTCTATTTCGCCGGGGCGCCGAAACAAAAGAGCCGTTTGTGGTGGAGGATATCGCGGAGATTCCGGAGTTGGCTCCCGTTCGCGATATAGCCCGCCGAGAAAATGTTCACACCGCCCTGCTCTGTCCGCTCCGCCAGGCGGACACCCTGGAGGGCATAATGGCGATCTATCCAACCAGTAGACGAAACTTCACGCCGGTAGAGTGCCAGGCGGCCCAGCTTTATGCCAACCAGGCCGCCATCGCAATTGCAATGTATCGTCTATTGCAGCACCAGCACGACAGTGCGATCGCGGATGAGCGGAGCCGATTGGCTCGCGATATCCATGACACGGTCGCACAAAAGCTCTCCACCATCATCCTGGAAATCGAGGGCGCCGAAATCGGCTTAGGCAGCCGTGACATCACTAAAAATATTCTGGATGAAACGCTTGAGCTGGCCCGTGAAGCGCTGAATGAAACCCGCCGCGCGCTGGCCGGGCTTTCGGCCGATCTGCTGGGTCGCACCTCATTGAGTGACGCTCTACGGCAGGAGCTGGATGCCTTAAATCGGCGTGGAAATTATCGGGTTCAGTACGCCGCAATCGGGGACGAGCGGCCGATCGGCGAAGAGAAAGAAAATGCCCTGTTCCGAATTGCACAGGAGACGCTTCACAATATTCATCAGCATGCCCAGGCCGGCCGAATCAGAATGGCGCTTCGTTATGAGCCGGATCGGGTAACGTTGACCATCGAGGATGACGGAGTCGGCTTTGAAGCTCGGCTACTGGCGGGTTCAACCGAATTGAAAGGCTTTGGCCTAAAGGGGATGCAGGAGAGGGCGCACCTTTACGGCGGTGAAGTGGTGGTTGAAAGCGCGCCCGGTTGGGGAACCCTTGTCACCGTTACGCTTCCAGTCGGAGAGGCTGCTGAACTGGAATCGCGGCAGCCGATAAACGCGCCAACTCCGCTAAAGGTGGCTGTGGTGGACGATCATCGGTTGACTCGCGAGGGCATTTGCGGTCTGTTGAGAGCGGCTGGACTCGAAGTGGCAGGTGAAGCGGCGGATGGGAAGCAAGCGATTGAGGAACTGGCGCGATGGAATGCCGACGTCTTACTGCTGGATATTCAGATGCCGGCGATGGATGGTATAGCGACCTTGAAAGAGTTTAAGCAGCGGGGGATTTCGGTGCCGGTCTTAATGCTGACCAGTTTCGGCGAGGAGACGCTGCTGGCCGAAACCTTGAAGCTCGGTGCGAAAGGGGTTGTCTTAAAGGATGCACCCACGTCCGAGATCATGGCCGCAATTCAAGCGGTCCGAAACGGCGGGACCTGGCTGCCGCCCAATCTGGTCAGTTTTTTGGCGAGCGCGATATTGAGCACTCCCGGCGCCGGCGGGGCGGTTCTGTCCGAGCTTTCTGAGCGTGAGAATCAGATACTGGCGATGGTGGCGGCTGGAAAACGAAATCGAGAGATTGCCCGGGCGCTCTATCTATCAGAAAAGACGGTGGAAGGCAACCTCAAAAGCATCTTTAACAAGCTTGGCACATCAAACCGCACCGAAGCGGCCCGAATCGCGTTGGAGCGGCATCTCATTTCAATGAGTGGACCCTCGAATTCGGGCCGCTAATCGAAAAGTTATAGATGAATATCTACGATGGCGCTGACGCCAACGCCGTTAACACGACGAATATTGGTCACGCTTTTGGTTGCGACCGGTATCAGCGCTCTGACGCGAATTCCCACGCCTTTGAAGTTTCCTTCGATCTGGGCGACTGCTTGGACGCGTTTTACTTCGGCGAGCGGGCCGGAAACCTGAGCTGCGCCCACATACCCGCCGTTTCCGATCGAAAGGATGGGAACCACCTTCGTTGCTTCGAGAACGGAAACGCCGTGCTTTCCCTCCAGGCCGTTAATGAAGTGGTTGATATCGGGTCCAAATTTTGAAACCGCAAAGACCACCGCGCCTCCCTTCAATACGCTGCCCAACTGTGCGTAGGTCGCCACTGCAAGCCCGAACACCGCTGCCAACGAGAGTACCCAAGTCAGTCGTCGTCTTATCTTCACCTTTTGATACCTCCAGATGTAATCGCGCAAATAGGGACCGGCTTATGTGCCTTACACCTATTAAGACGCCCCCGCCGAAATGTTAGTTCCGAGCGGGGGCGTCCAGTCTTTTGTCGTCAGATTATGTCAAGTTTTAGAACTTGACAGCCACCGATCCGGCAAGTACCTCACCGTTGTAGCCGCTTCCAGTGGGCGAGAAGTTGCCGCGGTTGCTGAAATCAATTACTTGATACATCAGCCGCAGCATCGTGTTTGTGCTCACATGGAAACCGGTGCCGAAGGTTAGATACTGCTCCACCGGATGTCCGTTGTTAGTGTTGTAGGGGTAACCATCGTTTAACGACCAGTAGACCCCTTCCCAGTCAATGTTGGTCACCAGGTTTTGCCCTAGTTTCCAATCCACGCCGGCCTTCACCTGATTGATGTTATCGTTCGAGCCGAAGCCGGGGCGATTGCGCGCGGGCGAGTAGAAGTTGCCGCCCACATGCAGGCCAAAGTTCGGCGCGAAGTCGTATTTGGCCTTAAACACCGGCCCCTGGATATTGGTCGGATTGTACCAGTTTCCAATTCGACCCCAATAACCGGACGAATAGAACAACGGGTCAATGTACTTATAACCGGCCGACAGTGACAATGCGCCGGTTCCGTAACCCACTTGAGCCTCGAAGGCATTGTTCATGCCAGCGTTGACCGTATGGGTCTTCCCGATCTGCTCGTTCGTCTTCGCCCAGTAACCGCTCAGCGAGAGACGGTTGCCTAGCTTGTAGTGCAGGTCGGCGCCCAGGGTAAGGACGTTATTGAAGTAACCGGGATTAGATGTGCCGTAGAGATAATCTCCACGGGCATCCATCGCCTGGAATTGGAGCAGGCCATGCTTATGCAACGGCAGGCTCAATTGCAACCCGGCAACATCGGTCAGCGGGATTGAATCCACCTGGGTATAGTCTAGCCCATACGGTTTGCCGTATGGACTCTGCAGCCCGGTCTGGGCATACGGTGAGTTATTATCGGCACCGGCCCATGGGCGATTGATGGTTCCCAGTGAGTCGGAGACGGTATTCGTCTTGGCTCCGAGCAGCTCGATGCCAAGGCTGCCGATGTGGGTACTGACCTTCAAGCCGTCAACCACCCACTTGCCATTGTCGTACCAGGGCAGATGGAAATAACTATCCACCGTTGGCCGTGCAAAGACATACTCGCCCATCGACTCTTCGAAGCGACCGATGGTGAGCGACGACCGCCCACCGACTCCATCAAGCGGCGTAGAGAGCGCCAATTGATAGAGACCGGTGCTGGAGCTGGGGGTGCCGCTAATCCCGTTCCCCGAGTTGAAGGGAGCGGTTGCCGACAGGCTCCCGCCGATATAGCTCCGATAGTTACTGGTTACCATATCGGCCAGTACGTGCGCTCCTCCGCCAACGTTGCCATCCACGGTCAGATGGAAGTCGTAAACCGGCAGTGGATTGGTTAGGAAACCAATCGAGCCAACGACCCGCCCGTCCTGGTCAATAAAGTTATTGCCATGGTCGGTGCGGATGCCGGTGAACATTTCACCGCCGATTACCGGCATTTTATTAACCTTGGCGCGGAGATTTTCGAGCTCCTTGGCCATGCTGTCGAGGCGCTGGTTAATTTCGGTGATGTTATCCCCCATTCGGGAGAGCTCATCTTTGAACGCATTGGCCAGCGCCTGGAGCTGTTGAAGTTCCTGCGGGGTGACACCAGGCGGTCCTTGTGGCCCGGCAGGTCCCTGCACACCCTGCGGTCCTTGCGATCCGGGAGGCCCAGGGGTCGTTTGAACAGCCTCGATCTTGCCCTCGACATACTTGAGCATGCGATCAATAGCGACCGCAAACTCATATCGAGTGAGCGTGCGCTTTCCTCGGAAATATCCATCCGGATATCCCAGCAGCAGTCCCTTTTCGCGGAGCGATTCAACGGCGTGGTAGGCCCAGTGGCTGGGATCCACATCTTTAAACTCGCTTGCGATCTCCTGGGAATGCGCGGGAATCGCGGGCAGAATCCACCCTAGGCAGAGAGCGACGCTTAGAAAGGTAACGACCTTTCTCATTGTGCTTCCTCCTTGAACTTTTCAATTAGATTCGCCAAGCGATCTCACAATCTTCGTTGGAGGATGTCGCTTACTTGCCGTCGGTAGATTGCGCCGTGACAAAAGTTATCCCTGTTGCCTTTCGCCCGTGCCCATTCATACTTTAAAGCTTATATGCGATTCTCGACCAACGCGCGATTGCGAAAGCCGCTTTGCGGGTGCTATTCCCATCATACAACCCATTGTCAGCGTTCAAGGTGTTTCACCTCCTTTCAGGCTGTGGGTTGTTCACTACGGAATAACACGGCTATACACTAGCACAAGCTCTTAATTTTTGTCAATACCGCCCGATCGTCCGTTCCGACTCAATACTGGGAAAGGCGTAAATCGCGGGTAAATCGTTGAGAGGGTCATCAATTGCAAGCCTTAACAGGTTGTTGAAAAAGTTGCTGGATTGCAATCACACCATCGCATTTAGAATCATCTAATAAAAAGCTATCAGGTTACTTGACATTTATCATTCGCGCATGTATTATGTAGCTAAGCTAAATAACAATCGAATTGAATCGGAGGTATGCCTAATGAAATGCCAAGTCCTTACCTTGGTCGAAATATTAGTCGTGATAGCGGTTATAGCTAGACCGGCTTGGAGCAGCGCCTTCAGCGGAGGCACTGAAGATATAGAATGGATGGCAAACCAGCAGTGAATAATAAGCAGCTTGGCATCGTCTCGTTCCGCTTGCGCATTTTTTTCTTGATCGCATTAGCGCTGGGTTCGGTCTTGGTGATCGTGCTAATGGTTTGGGGGGGAGTTACCTCGTCCGGCGCGCCCAATCCCTTACTCGCCCAAACCGGATATACCTCCGCCGTGCTGGATATCAGCATTCTGGTTTTTCGCGAAGGGCTCGAGTGCATTTTGGTGCTTGCGGCCATCACCGCGAGCATGGTTGGTTCTGATCAACCTTACCAACGGCCGGTGATTGTGGGCGCTGGGATCGCATTTGGGGCGTCACTCGTCACATGGCAAATCGCCGTCGGCGTGATTGATAACATGACGCGGCACATTTCGGCGCTCGATGTGCAAGCCGGCACCGGCTTGCTCGCGGTTATCGTGTTGGTCATCGTGATGAACTGGTTTTTTCACAAAGTGTACTGGACGGGCTGGATCACCATGCACCACCGGCGGAAGCGGAACCTGCTGCAAAGTGCGAACGAGCGGGACACGAGGTATTTCCGTCTGATTTGGGGGTTCGGCTTGCTGGGTTTTACTTCCCTGTACCGTGAGGGTTTCGAGGTGGTGCTGTTCCTTCAAAGCTTTCGATTGAAGTTGGGAAGCGAGCCGATCTTCTACGGTGTGCTGCTGGGGCTTCTTTGCTCCGGCCTCTTTTTTCATTCTCAAATCGGGGTGGGATAGCGTACCAGTTCTGCTTATACCGGCCTGCGCGTGAAGTCAACCGGCAGGAGCTAGGGGTACAGATTCATTGCGAAGGAGGTCAGTTCGGCGGGACGAAGGTTACTGGCAGGAGCACGGAACGGTTGCGAGGGAGAGGGCTGGGGAATGAGATTGCTTCGCTTCGCTCGCAATGACCCCCTCCCCCGTTGACGGGGGGGGGTTGGGGTGGGGGGGGGGGCGACGAATGCTG
>JAKBZR010000043.1 GCA_021842405.1 bacterium | reverse complement strand
GGTTGACAAGGTCAAAAGCTATGGTATAATACTCTTTGCCTTCAGACGGAGGTCTGCCGAGGATGGCAGTGTTCATTGACAACCGGATAGGATTAAGCAAGGACGGTAAGGCGGGCTAAGGGTCACAAAGGAACATCACCAAATTCTCAAGGAGCGATTCTTGAGAAAAAGCAAACTGATGGAGAGTTTGATCCTGGCTCAGGACGAACGCTTGCGGCGTGCCTAAGAAATGCAAGTCGAGCGGGGAGCGCAAGCTCCTAGCGGCGAACGGTCGCGTAACACGTAAGCAACCTGCCCCAAAGACCGGGATAACGTCGAGAAATCGGCGCTAATACCGGATGTGGTTGATGGGTGACATCACCTATCAAAGAAACCAGGCAACTGGCTTTGGGATGGGCTTGCGGCCTATCAGCTAGTTGGTGGGGTAACGGCCTACCAAGGCGACGACGGGTAGCTGGTCTGAGAGGATGGTCAGCCGGACTGGGACTGAGATACGGCCCAGAC
Source organism: bacterium (assembly GCA_021842405.1). Lineage (GTDB taxonomy): Bacteria > Armatimonadota > Chthonomonadetes > Chthonomonadales > JAMCWF01 > JAMCWF01. Next base: position 26,757 of record JAKBZR010000043.1, on the reverse strand, counting down.
TCCTACGGGGGGCAGCAATTAGGAATCTTGCACAATGGGCGAAAGCCTGATGCAGCGACGCCGCGTGAGGGACGAAGTCCTTCGGGATGTAAACCTCTTTTCTCGGGGAAGAAAAAAATGACGGTACCCGAGGAATAAGCCCCGGCTAACTACGTGCCAGCAGCCGCGGTAATACGTAGGGGGCGAGCGTTGTCCGGATTTACTGGGCGTAAAGCGCGCGTAGGCGGATGGTTAAGTCGGAAGTGAAAGGCTGGGGCTCAACCCCAGGAGTGCTTTCGATACTGGTCATCTTGAGTGCAGGAGAGGGGAGTGGAATTCCTGGTGTAGCGGTGAAATGCGTAGATATCAGGAGGAACACCAGTGGCGAAGGCGGCTCTCTGGTCTGCAACTGACGCTGAGGTGCGAAAGCCAGGGGAGCGAACGGGATTAGATACCCCGGTAGTCCTGGCCGTAAACGATGGATACTAGGTGTTGGGGGTATCGACCCCCCCGGCGCCGCAGCTAACGCAATAAGTATCCCGCCTGGGGAGTACGGCCGCAAGGTTGAAACTCAAAGGAATTGACGGGGGCCCGCACAAGCGGTGGAGCATGTTGTTTAATACGTCACTAACCGTAGAACCTTACCAGGGCTTGACATCCGTCGTCAGCCGGTGAAAGCCGGTCTTCTCGAGCAATCGAGACGGCGAGACAGGTGTTGCATGGCTGTCGTCAGCTCGTGTCGTGAGATGTTGGGTTAAGTCCCGCAACGAGCGCAACCCTCATGCGATGTTGCCAGCGGGTAATGCCGGGAACTCTTCGCAAACTGCCCGGGTAACCGGGAGGAAGGTGGGGATGACGTCAAGTCAGTATGGCCCTTACGCCCTGGGCTACAAACATGCTACAATGGACGGTAAACAAAGGGATGCGAGGGCGCGAGCCGGAGCCAATCTCAAAAATCCGTTCTCAGTTCGGATCGCAGGCTGCAACTCGCCTGCGTGAAGCTGGAATCGCTAGTAACCGCAGGTCAGCTAAACTGCGGTGAATACGTTCCCGGGCCTTGTACACACCGCCCGTCACGTCACCTGAGTTGTCTGCACCCGAAGTCCGTGGCCTAACCCGCAAGGGGAGGAGCGGCCGAAGGTGTGGGGAGCGAGGGGGACGAAGTCGTAACAAGGTAGCCGTATCGGAAGGTGCGGCTGGATCACCTCCTTTCTAAGGATTACTTCCGCTATAAGCCTTAACCGCTTTATGCGGAGTACACTCCTAGGTCGATCCCAATACCCGCCTTACCGCCCCTGCTTATTCTATCCGGCTCTCAATGATACAACCCTGAATCCCACACATTATCCATCAAAATATGACCTTATAGGATGAATAGGTCAAGGGGTAAGAACTCAGTTCCCCGGTCTTCCCCATTCCAATTGGTCTACTGCACTCGCACCAAATCCGGATTATCGTTCGCTCGCCGACCCACCTTCGCTATATCATGCCACTCATTTTTAATCTTAACCCGCACCACGTCGGCGGTAAAATCGGCATTCGTGCCATGGTCGGAGCAATTGCTGAATAACCAAGAACCAACTCCGTAAGCCCCCACCGGCACACCCTCACGCTCAAAAAGCTGGATTCGGTCGGGAGTGAAGCCGCCGGTCACCGTGATAGCCACATCCCGGCACCATTGCTTTGCCATCGCGATCTCTTCCGGATTTTGGCGGGCCCCTCGCGGCCAGGCGCTGTCAATGGCGGAACGCAGTTGCACAACCAGGCGCGGGCACACCCCCAAGTCCGCTTCCGGCACTCCCAGCGGCTCCACCGAAACATCGCGCAGCGTGCCGCTGGTATCAGGGCGCACGCCGAACAGCTTAAACTTGCGCGCCTCCAACCGCTTCCCGGACCGGTGCAGCTTGAGGTAGCGGTCGAACATCGCATCCATCACCGCCATCGTGTCGCCCACACAGTCGTTGTTGAAATCAACCAGCGCAATACGGGAAATTTCGACCGGCAGCACCGAGGCGAACTGAACCATCATTTCGGCGGTATCGCCCAAAAAGCAGGCGATAATGGCGTGCGCGGTAGTGCCGCCGCCGGCTCCGCCCCACCAGTCGCCCTGGGCATCGGTTGAAACAAGCGGAACCAACGTGTGGCCGTTTGCCGCATTAAAGGCTTGAACCGCAATGTCGTAAGAGTAACCGTCGCTGGCCTGCACCTCCGGTGTATCGAAACGAGCCGGGAAAAAGAGCACCGGCTTGCCGTTCGCCGCCGCCAGCACCTCATAGACATTGGTCGCCACCCGGGTGCAGCGAGTCAGCACGCCCAGCGTCGGCGTCTCCAGCATGGTGAAATCGCGATAGCGGCCCCGCGCCTTCAGCACCGGACAGGCATGGGTGGGGTTGCCATCATAGCTGACCCATGTCCCGTCGTGCACGGCCCAAATTTCCAGATTCTGGTGCGTGTCCACCCACTCGCCCTGATCGTTAAAGTAGCCGGTGCAGGTTTGAAGGATCGCGAGCGCCTTATCCACGCCGACAACCAGCGCACGCGGTCGCCGCCGGGTGAACCACTGCATCTCCACCTCGATATTGCCGATCTCCAAGCCGCTGTTGTTCACTTCGCCCAAGTTCAATCGAGCCGCCGTTTTGTGGGGATATCGGTATCCCTCGCGTGCGAGCGCGGTCAAGACCTGCGATAAGTTCAGAAAATACTTGTCCGAATACCAGCCCCGACGCATCCGCTCCACATCGAGCCGGAATGTTTCGGGTGGCAGCCGTTTACGGTTGGTGATACTCATCATTTTCCACTGGATGATACGGCATTATCCTTGCCGTGATATCATACCAATTAATTGACCAGCGATGCCCCCAGCAACAACGCAATGACTGCTTTTTGAGCGTGCAGCCGATTTTCCGCCTCATCCAACACCACCGATTGGGGTCCTTCCAGCACATCGGCGGTGATCTCCTCTCCGCGATGAGCGGGCAAACAGTGCAGCACGATCGCTTCGGGATGGGCCTTCATCAACAATTGAGCGTTGAGCTGGTAATCGGCGAAGCTGAGCAGGCGCTTTTCCCGCTCCGCTTCCTGACCCATGCTGGTCCAGACATCGGTCGCCACCGCCACCGCGCCGGTGATCGCAGCGACCGGATCATGCATCACTTTGATCGTTCCGCCCGTCTCGACCGAACTCAGTTGCGCCTTTTGCAGCAGGTCCGGCTCCGGATCATATCCGGGCGGGCAGGCGAGCATAAAATCAATGCCCAGCATCGCGCAACCCAGCATCAGACTCTGAGCGACGTTGTTGCCGTCGCCAATAAACGCAACTTGGCCGCCGTCATATTGAGGAGCCTTTTCCAGGATGGTCAGCAGGTCAGCAATCGCCTGGCATGGGTGCTCCCGATCCGAGAGGGCATTGATAACCGACGCCGAAGCCGCCGCCGCCATCTCGACCAGTGTCTGATGGCGCATCACTCGGGCGGTAATCGCCGAAACCCAGCGGCTCAGGTTGGCGCCAATATCGCGAACCGGCTCGCGGGTTCCCAATCCGATCTCCGTTCCGCTCAGCATTACCACACTGCCGCCAAGCTCGCTCATCGCCAGCTCGAAAGTCACCCGCGTCCGCAGGCTCGGCTTTTCAAAAATCATGGCCATTGCGTTGAACGGTGAAAGCCGGGCAAACGGGCGCCCGTCCCGGCGATGGGCTTTGAAGGCGGATGCCACCGCCAGAACCCCCTCCAGCTCGCCAGGGGATAGATCGCTTATTGAAAGAAAATCTCGTCCGACTAGCGAGCGCTCCTGGATAAACGCTCGTGCGCGCTCCTCACTCAATGAAATTGGATTCAACTATTTCCCTCCCGCCACATTATCGAGCGATTCTTCCAACGCGGTCACCACCCGGTCGCACTCCTCCAATGTCACGGTGAGCGGCGGTAAAAATCTCAAAATCCGCTCGCCGATGGCATTGATCACCACCCCCGCTTTCAGCATCTGATCCCGGATAACCCGTGCATCCACATCCTTTAGCTCCACACCGACCATCAATCCCCTGCCGCGAACCTCTTGAATGCGATTCGGGCGTCGCGCGGCCAGCTTATTTAATTCGGCCATAAAGTGCCGGCCGGTCCGCGCCGCATTTTCCATCAATCCCTCCCCCTCCAGCACATCCAGCACCGCGAGGGCGGCCGCGCAAGCCAGCAACTGCCCGCCAAAGGTTGAGCCGTGATCCCCCGGTTCCAGCGTCTGCGCCGCCGAGCCTTTAGCCATACAAACCCCTATCGGCACGCCGCCGGCCACCGCTTTCGCCAGCGTCACGATGTCGCCGCTTATGCCCGAATGTTGGCTGGCCAAGAATCGCCCAGTTCGCCCCATTCCGGACTGCACCTCATCCAGGATTAACAGCACCTCGCTCTCATCGCTGAGAGCGCGAACGGCCTGCAGGTACTCATCGGGCAGCACCGTGATGCCGGTTTCACCCTGTATCGGCTCCAGCATAATCGCACAAGCCGATTCGTCCAGCGCCCGATCCAACGCGGCCAAATCGCCGGCCGCCACATAGCGAAAACCGGCCGGCAAGGGCGCAAAGGGCAGTTGGTACTTTGGCTGAGCGGTCGCGGTGACGGTAGCGAGGGTGCGTCCATGGAAGGAGCCTTCCAGCGTGATGATGTGATAGCAGGCTGGTCCGCGGCGAGCCTTGCCCCATTTTCGGGCGATCTTGATCGCGCACTCATTCGCCTCGGCGCCTGAATTGGCAAAAAAGGCGCGCTCCATGCCGGCTAAATTGCAAAGCCGCTCCGCCAGCCGGGATTGCAACTCGTTATAAAAGAGGTTGCTGACGTGCATCAGGGTTTCGGATTGCCGCTGGATCGCCTCTACCACCGCTGGATGGCAGTGGCCGACGCTACAGACCGAGATCCCAGCCAGGAAATCGAGGTATTCACGGCCCTCGCTGTCCCAGAGGCGGGTTCCCTTCCCCCGCACAAAAACCACCGGTAACCGAGAGTAGGTTTTCATCACGCAAGAGGCGTCGCGCTCAAATACCGACTCGGCAGCCGGTTGCCGGTCTAATTCCGTTTCCATTATTATTACCACCCTGTTTTTGTGGATTGGGCGCGTGGCAACGCGCCCCTACCGATACAACAATTTTCACCCGACGCTTAGGGGCGGATCATGGTGCCGATACCGCTGTCGGTAAATATCTCAATCAACAGGGCATGCGGCAGACGGCCGTCAATCAGATGGGCGCGCCCCACGCCGCCTTGTAAAGCCTGCATGCAGGCTTCCAGCTTCGGAATCATCCCTCGTTCCGCTTGGCCCTCCTCGATCAGCTCGGCGGCTTGAGTGACGTCCATCTCGGAGATGAGCGATCGCTTGTCCTGAAAATCGCGATAAACCCCCTCCACGTCGGTCAGCAAGATGAGCTTGCTAGCGTTTAGCTCGGCCGCAATCGCGCCGGCCGCATGATCGGCATTGACGTTATAGCTCTCGCCATCCGCTCCGATCGCCACCGAAGAGACAACCGGAATGTACCCCTCGCGAACCAACAATCGCAGGATGTCCGCCTTGATTTGAACGATCTCACCCACGAAGCCCAAATCCCCGGCCGGACTGTCCAATTTGCGCGCTTGAATACAGTTATCATCCTTGCCTGAAATGCCGATCGCCCTCACCGACTGGCGATTCAAGCGGCTGACGATATCCTTATTCGTCTTGCCGGTCAGAACCATCTCGACCACTTCCATTGTCGCCGCATCGGTAACCCGCAATCCGCCAATGAATGACGGCTCCATGCCCAGTTGTTTCATTAAGCTGCTGATTTCCGGCCCGCCGCCATGCACCACCACCGGCCGAATTCCGACGTAGTGCAGCAGGGCGATGTCCTGCATGACCTGTGATTTCAGATCCTCACGCACCATCGCGTTGCCGCCGTACTTGATGATAAAAGTCTGCCCCCAGTATTGGCGGATGTAGGGCAACGCCTCAATTAAGATGTGCGCCCGAGTTGCCGGATCCTCTCTATCCAAATCGGTTCTCCTCATCCCGTCCTAAAAAACATCAATGATCTGCTTTTAAGTAATTAATCCAACAGAAGGATGTTGAAAAATACGGTAACACGCAGCGGGTCGTCATACCGCCTGCCTGAGCAGACAGGCGGGAACGACGATATAGCGAAAGAGCTCAGTTTTATGGGAATGACTTTCGTTCGACCCCCATCCTAACCTTCCCCCTCTCAGGGGGAAGGGATCCGGACTGGGTTTTGACGATTATCACATCACACCACATCCTCGCTTCCACCTTAAACTTGCTCTACTCCCTTCCTCCTCGCAACCGTTCCGTGCTCCTTCCCCCTCCTAGGGGGAAGGGCGGGATGGGGGTCAAGACACATCGCCCTCTAACACCCGCCTAAATTGCCCGGAGAACTGAACTCTTACGATATAGCAGCATCCAGCTACTTTTTCAACAACCCCTTAGGTGTGATAATCGGCATTGATATGAATATATTCGAAGCTCATATCGCAGCTCCAGAAGCGTGCTTCGCCCACACCAATGCCCAGATCAATCACGACCGAGACGACCGATTGCCGCATTCGATCCGACACCCGCTCTGGCACAAATTGCGCGGCCGCTCCATTTTGAAAAACCATAATGCCACCGATCTGCAAGGTGACGAGGTTCGGGTTTAACGGGATCCCCGCCTTACCAGCCGCCATCAAAATGCGGCCCCAATTGGGATCGTTGCCGTAAAAGGCGGTTTTCACCAGCGGTGATTCGCAGATCGAGCGGGCAATCCGCCGGGCCGACGGCTCATCCACTGCGCCCCGTACAACGACCTCGATCGTCTTGGTGGCGCCTTCACCGTCCGCCGCAATTTTGCGGGCCAGCTCCTCACAAACGGCGCTCAACGCCGCCTGAAAATCGGCGATCGCCTCCTGGTCTTTCCCCTCAATCCATTGAACCCGCCCGCTGGATAAGAGCAGAACCATGTCATTGGTGCTGGTATCGCCGTCCACCGTGACGCAGTTAAATGTACGATCGGCAGCCTCTTTCAAGCACTGTTGCGCAACCGCAGCCGGCAGTGCGGCATCGGTCGTGACAAAAGCCAACATGGTCGCCATGTTCGGTGCGATCATACCGGAACCTTTCGCCGTCCCGCCAATGTAAAATGGAGCTTGCCAACCGTCCGATTGACATTGAGCCGATGCCAGCTTTTCAACCGTATCGGTCGTCATGATGGCGCGCGCCACCCTCAGATCCGCCTCGTAACCGGCCGCCAGATTGGAGCGGAGTCGAGGCATCTGCTCTTTCATCGAAGGGAGCGGGAGGCGCTGGCCGATGACGCCGGTCGAAGCGACCAATATATCTCCCGGATCAATCTGGAAAATCGCGGCGGCGGCGCGGGCCATCTCCTGGGTATCTTCCATCCCAGCCGCACCGTTGGCTGCGTTGGCGATGCCCGAGTTTACCAGTACCGCCTGCGCTCGGCTGCCGCTCGCAATTCCGGCCGAATATTGAACGCAGCTTGCTTTAAACTGATTGGTGGTGAAAACGCCAGCGGCTGTGCATGGCTGGTCGGCCAGGATGATCGCCAAATCATCACCCGATGATTTTAGGCCGCAGCGCACCGCTGCCGCCCGAAATCCAGCCGCCACCGTCGGCCCCCTTTCCAAATGCTCCAATCGTACCGTCATCCCGTCTCCTCAATCGAGAGTGCGACGATCTGAAAGAGCTCAATTTTATGGGAATGATTTATAGCAGCATGGGTCGCCCCCCAACCCTCCCCCACGAGGGGGGAGGGAGTTGATAATTGCGATAGGGGTAATATCTCGCTACCTAAATTGCCCAGAGAACTGAACTCATTCAACCATCTATAACCGAAACTCATTCGGTGATGCCATTCATTTTAGCACGCGGCGGCCATCCCATCGCTGCGGGCTCCACTTCAGTAAGAGTTCAGTTTTGCGGGAATCATTTACGACCATATTGGATGCACCCCCACCCTAACCCTCCCCCGTAAACGGGGGAGGGTGCCACCCATTCCCTCCCGCTTCCGATTCCCCCTCTCCGAGTTCGGAGAGGGGGTCAGGGGGTGAGGTGATTTACCTGTTAACTTTTTATTTTCCGCAAAACTGAATTCATTCCCACTTCACCGTCTATTTTGCCTCCACCGTCTCTCCTCGAACGGGCGAGCCGAGCTTCACCTTTTTCACCGGGCCGTCGCCTGATCGGGAGCGATAGTCGGCGAACATCGGATAGAGCCCAACCGCCTCCGCCATATTGAACCGATTCTGAATTTGAAAATGCAGGTGTGGTTCCGAGGTATTGCCGCTGTTTCCACATCGGGCCAACGACTGCCCCGCCTTCACCCTCTCACCGACATGAACCAGAATTGAGCCCGGTTTCAGATGCGCCATGATCACGTATTCGTGAGGTGCGGTCTGCAATTCAACGCAATTCCCGACCGCCACAAACGGGTCCATCACACCGGGCGGATTGTCCGGCGCTCCTGAAACGACCATCACCACCTTGCCGTCCGCCGGAGCTAAAATAGTTTTTCCGTAAGCGTAATAATCACTCAATTTATCTCCGCTGCCGCGATGGGTTGCGCCGCTCGCATTTCGGATCAAAAAGTCGATCGCGTAACGCTGGCTCAGCACCGGATGGTGGTAATTTTCCTCTACCGCCGGGCCGCCCCAAAAGACGTACCATTTTCCCTTGAAGGGCAACCGGTAATGGACCGTGCTCTGAGGGGGATGCGTCGTTTCTCCGCTGACCGGCTTGATGAAAAGGCCGCTGATGCGGCCCTCTTGGTCCACCGAAACGGTGAACACAAGATCAACCCCCTCTCCGCAGTGAGCGGTTACCGTGCCGGCCGAAGGCGCCGCCATATCCGTTGGCTCGACCGATCGAATGGCGCCGCACTGCTGGTAAGTCATGTTCCCGATTGCGGTCAGCCGGTTGAGGGGAACCGCCGTTGCCATCTGGTTATCAAAAAGGGCCTCTATCGAGCTCCAATCCCGGTGGTTGTAACCTTTTAGCAGCCTTTTGACGGTTGAATCGAACGCGGGGGCGGCAAATGAAGTTTGCATCATAAACACCAAGCTCAGTGAGAAAATGAGCGCTCTCATTATAAAATGGCCTCCGTGAGGAACGAGTTTTGAGAGTAGTGTAACATTTATTGTGCCGGAATCGAGTAAAGTCGAAACTTTGGCACGACTTTTGCAGTATTGAAAAGGTGAGGAGAGCGACTCGGCACACGTGTAAGCGACGTGCTGCTGATCAGCTTGATCGGCCCGGAAGCCGATGACAATGCTTTTCCGCCTATCGTCGCTTAGTTTGTCCGGTTGAAGAAATAAGCCCTTCCTTAAACCCGGCTACTGTCGCCTGAAGAGCCGTGGGTAGGCGGGTGACAGCGAGTATACTAATGGATTGGCATGGACGCACAATCCCGATGGCCGAAGCGGCGGCGCAGGTAAATGAACTTGCGCCGCCGCTGCCTTTATCAATACCGATTTACTAAATTGATCAACAAATTATTACCGGCTGATCGCCAGTATCTCGTAACGGGCTTTGCCCGCCGGGATGTTCACCTCCACTACATCCCCCACCCGGCAGTCCATCAGCGCCTGCCCAACCGGCGAGTTATAGGAGATGCGGTCATTTAATGGATCGGCCTGCACCGCATCCACCAGCGTGTACTCCCATTCATCCCCCGTTTCTAGGTCACGAACGCGAACGATCGAGCCCAATCCGGAACATTCCGGCACCCCCTCCGCATCGGGCACCACTTTCGCTACCTCCAACAGCTTGGAGAGGTATTGAATCCGGCCGTTCAAGATTCCTTGAGCCCGCCGTGCTTCCTGATACTCAAAGTTTTCGGACAGATCCCCGTACGCTCGAGCTTTCCGAATGCTCTCCGCAATCTCAGCTCGTTTCGTGGTTCGCAGTGTCTCCAGCTCCGCCTGCAACTGGCGAAAACTGGATTCGGTTAATATCATATCATCGGGCATATCGTAGCTCTACTCCTCCGTTCATTAAAGCAAAACACACCCTTTCGCCCCACCGCAAATCTCGTCGAGAAGGCTATTCAGGCATGATCGCTCCGTTGAAATCAGAATGGGCATCTATAATGGCTTCGTGCTGATATATTTTAATCCCTTTGCAGCCGGTTTCACTTCTTTGGCTTTTTTCGCGGCGCCGACCGCAATTACGTCCGGCTCCGGCTGGTAGTCATCGAGCGATACCCGCTCCCGCTTCACGATGCGCCCGTCATCCCAAAAGTACCGCCAGAGTGAAACCAGATATCCGCGATGTCCCCACTCGATCACTCTATGATGGCTGGGTGGAAGATCGTTCACGTAGACGATCTTACGGCCGGCGGGCCAGGTTTTTAACCAGTGAACCGCCAGCGAGATATGCTGACGGCAATCTTCGCCCCCCAGCACCCGCACCGTCACCCTTCCGTACCGGGTTGAAGCGGAGATCGCGATCGGGTCACTGGTTGTATTCTGCATAACCAGGTCAATCAAACCGTAAGCCACCGTTGCATCCCGGCCGGCTGACAGGTATTCCACCGGAAAATCATGATGAACACGGACCGGGAAATGAAGGCCGGCCAAGAGCCCCGCGTTGTAGAGCGTGCTGGATACCTGACAAACACCGCCGCCGATGCCCGGCACCAACTGCCCGTTAATGATGACCGGTGCGGTCCGAAATCCGGCCGCGTGGGTGCGAGGCCCAACCGTCTGGTTATAGGAGAGCTTATCGCCGGGCAGCACCACCGAGCCGTTCAGTTTTTCGCATGCCAGCGCCATATTGAAGTTGCGCGAAGTTTGATAGAGCGGATAGTAGGTTTTGTATTCGCCGAGGATGGTATCAATTTTCCGCGCTTGCTGTGTTGTGACGGTTGGAATAGCCGGTATGGTCGGCAATGTGATTTGTTTGGGCACGACGTCATCGTCGTCCAGATCGTTATGAATTACCACCTGAGCTGCCGGCCGATCTATCTCATATCCCGATTGGGAGGGCGTTATCACAGCGTGACGATGTCGCCAGTAAACCCGTGCGTTTACGGCGGCCACGTCCCATTTCTGGGCTGAATCCCGTAAATACGCGCCTAATTGATCCTCGTTCCAGCGCCATACCGGCTTGATCTCAACCTCTTTCCCGCCCCCAAGCCATCTAATCACCTGCTGGAAAAAAGGCAGGTTGCGCCCCACTTTATAGGCATTGTCAACCGTTTTGTCCACATCGAGCTGCTGGCCGAGCACCAGCGGAGTCGTCATTTCACTGACCATTTTAGGCCCCACCGCCGCAATAAGCTCCAACTGGGTTCCACCATGTTCGGCGGCCCAATCGCTCATTACACGGTTCAACTGATCCAGCGATAACCCACTTAAACTTTTGCCGGCAAAATAGACATTCGCTGCAATGCAGTCCGCTTTTGGCCTATCATGCGAGACGACCGCACCGAACGTCCCCAAAGCAGCCACGCCAACGGCGACAACCACTGCTCCTGCCCAAACGCCCGAACGCTGCAATCTAATGGTGGTTTGCCTCTTTTTCTAAATTGTCACTTAGGGATATGCAGAGAGATTAGGTTGAAATCAAGAGATGGGAAAGGTAACATTGTGACTAGTCCGAACCTCAGCACCGGCACTCATCCGTTTCGGTTGGGCGGCAGCCGCTGTCCTCCAGAACCTGCTCCAGCTTTTCAATGTGCTGTTCCAGAAACTCAATGCGCTGCCTTAACTCGCGAATGACCTCGTCCTGGGGGTCAACCCGGTTCAGCAGGTTATCCATAACCGGCTGTTCTTCCACTTTCAAGCCGTCCTGCACCACAATGCGGCCCGGAACTCCCACGACGGTGCAGTTTGGAGGAATATCCTTATTGACAACCGCATTGGCGCCGATTTTGCAATTGTCGCCAATGGTTACCGCACCGATGATCTTCGCCCCCATTCCGATCAAGACGTGGTTGCCGATGGTGGGATGGCGCTTGACCCGCTCCATACTGGTTCCACCCAGCGTGACCTGATGGTACATCAGCACGTCATCCCCGATGGACGAGGTTTCACCGATAACGACCCCCATGCCGTGATCAATGAAAAAGCGTCGCCCGATCTGGGCGCCGGGATGAATTTCAATGCCGGTCATCCACCGTGAGATTTGGGAAATCCATCGAGCGAGGGTATGCATCCGCCATTTCCATAGTTGGTGAGCCAAGCGATGCATCCAAACGGCATGCAGGCCGGGATAGGCGATCACCTCCCAAATACTGCCAGCGGCTGGATCACGCTGGAAAACGGTTCTTATATCTTCTCGAATGCGGCCATACATCCTGTTGATATCGGTATCTTTAACCGCCTCATTCACTTTCGGGGGTTTTCGGGTCGTCTAAATCCGATTGCTTTTGGCAACGATCTTTTCAGTATGTTTTGGTTATCGGCACTAACCAGCTTATTAAGTTTAGCATAAAAATAAGACTTACTTCCAGCAATTTGACAGATAAATGAGGTCAAATTACGGTCGGCTCGCCGAGCCGATTTGAGGCGAGCCGACCGATTGCTCTATTCCATTTTAATCGCGATCTTCCGCGGCAGCGCCCTCTCCGCTTTGGGCAATAGGAGCTTCAGCACGCCGTGCTTTAGCTCGGCGCTTATCTTAGGTACGTCCACCTCCTCCGAAAGCTGGAATTGGCGAAAATAGTTTGCCAGATCAAACTCGCGATAAAACAGCTCGCCCGGCAAGGTGTTGTGGGTACGCGCCTGAATCGAAAGCACGTCGTCTTTTACCTGAATATCCAGCGCATCCCGGCTGACCCCCGGCAGATCGGCCAGCACGATCAAGCCGTTCTCAACCTCATAGATATCAACCAGCGGGGATAAAAACTGCTCTTCTGCCCGCGTGCCCTCTTGTTGCTTGCCCACCGTATGAGTTCTGGTATGGGATGGAACCGTCTTCTCTGCCATTTGTTACCTCCTTCTTAGCTCACCGAAACCGTGATCTGCTTGGGTCGGGCGGCCTCGTGTTTGGGTAGTATAATTCGAAGCACCCCATCGGTGTACACGGCTGACACCTTCTCACTGTTCACCTCAACCGGCAGCTCGATGGTTCGCGCAAACTTGCCGGCTGATCGCTCGCTACGGTGATAGCGCTCTGGCGCAACCCCGCTTGGGGCTGGTTTCTCACCGCTGATGGTTAACATATTCCGTATGATGCTGAGATCGAGCGTTTCCGGTTTGATGCCAGGAGACAGCGCCTCCAGATAGATATTCTCACGATCCTGACTGATGTTGACCAACGGATAGGCGCGTGCGGCTCGGCCCGGCAAAAATGCAACCGGCAACCTCGGCCCCGGCTCTCTACCTGTGATTAACTGTTCCAGTTCCCGTTGCAATGCCTCGAGCTGGTATAGACGGTCAAGATAGTTCTGCATCGAAATGATCCTTCCTTTCTAGAGATCCACGAGCCCTTCTCTTTTTCGGCTTCGTATTTTTAAGATTCAAAGTTCTATTGAGTTTTCCAACAACCGCGTCACGACTGTGGGATTTGATCGGTTGTATCATCAAATTCACCTCTTAACGAGCTGGTACAACCTCATCCGATTCGGCTTTTTTCGTTGAATTGAATGCCAGCTCATCATCTTGAAAGTCCACCGTGATTGCTGAACCCTGCTCGATTTCGCCGGCAATGATCGCCCGCCCAATCCTGGTTTCCAGAGATCGTTGAATGAGCCGTTTCAGCGGCCGCGCACCGTAAACCGGGTCGTAGCCTTCCTGGGCAAGATGCCGACGGGCCGCTTCTGTCAGCTTGAGATCCACATCCCGGTCGCGAAGGCGATTTTGCAACAGGGCAACTTGCAAATCCACTATCCGCTCTATTTCTTTCAGAGTTAACGGCTTGAAGATGACGATATCGTCCACCCGATTCAGGAACTCAGGCCGGCAATGAGATTGCAGCTCTCCCATCACCCGGGAACGCGCCCTTTCAGTAATATCGCCGCTGCTCTGGATACCTTCCAGCAGGTACTCGGAGCCCAGGTTGCTGGTCAGGATGATGACCGTATTTTTAAAATCGACCGTCCGACCCTGCGCGTCGGTTAATCGGCCGTCATCCAGTATTTGAAGCATCACATTGGAAACGTCTCGATGCGCCTTTTCAAACTCATCGAACAAAATCACGCAGTACGGGTGGCGGCGTGCCGCTTCGGTGAGCTGCCCGCCCTCTTCGTACCCCACGTAACCAGGTGGTGCACCGATCAACCGCGATACGGTGTGTTTCTCCATGTACTCGGACATATCGATTCGGATCATATTGTCTTCCGAATCGAAGAGCGCCTCAGCCAGCGCCCGCGCCAGCTCGGTTTTTCCGACGCCGGTCGGTCCCAGGAAAATGAAGGAGCCGATCGGCCGCTTGGGGTCCTTAATGCCGGCTCGCGCTCGGATCACGGCATCGCTGACCAGCGAAACCGCCTCATCCTGGCCGATCACCCGCCGGTGCAGCACCTCTTCAAGATGAAGCAGCTTCTCCCGTTCACCCTCCATCAACCGCGTCACTGGAATGCCAGTCCACTTTGCCACGACCTCCGCGATTTCGTCCTCGGTGACTTCCTCACGCAGTAGGCGGCTGTTGCCGTGCGGCTGGTTGAGCGCCTCCTCTTCCGCTTTCAACTGCCGCTCCAATGCCGGCAGCTTCCCGTGACGCAGCTCAGCCGCCTTGTTTAGATCATACTCCCGCTCGGCCAGCTCAATTTGATGCCGAACCTGCTCGATCTCTTCGCGCAGCGATTGCACCTTTCGGATACCCGTTTTTTCCGCTTCCCACTGTAGGCGCAACACATCCCCCTGTGCTTTTATGTCGGCCAGCTCACGTTGAAGCGCCTGCAGCCGATCCTGGCTGGCCTTATCCTTCTCTTTCTTTAAGGCCTGCTCCTCAATCTCAAGCTGCATCGTGCGTCGGGTGATCTCATCCAACTCGGACGGCATCGAATCGATCTCCGAGCGAATCATCGCGCTCGCCTCATCCATCAGGTCAATGGCCTTATCGGGCAGAAATCGGTCGCTGATGTATCGGTTTGAAAGAACGGCGGCCGCAACCAGCGCGTTGTCTTGAATGCGAACGCCATGATGCACCTCGAATCGCTCCTTCAACCCCCGTAAAATCGAAATGGTGTCCTCCACCGTCGGCGGCTCAACCATCACCGGCTGAAACCGCCGTTCCAGCGCCGCATCTTTTTCGATGTATTTCCGATATTCATCGAGCGTCGTGGCCCCGATGCAATGAAGCTCGCCGCGAGCCAGCATCGGCTTAAGCATGTTGCCGGCATCCATCGCGCCTTCCGCTTTACCGGCGCCCACGATGTTGTGCAGCTCGTCAATGAAGAGTAAGATACCTCCCTCGGTGCGCTTGATCTCGTTTAAAACCGCCTTCAACCGCTCCTCAAATTCTCCGCGGTATTTGGCGCCCGCAATTAACGACCCCATATCGAGGGCGAAAATCGTCTTTTTCTTTAACCCCTCCGGCACATCGCCCCGCACGATCCGTTGAGCCAGCCCCTCCACGATCGCCGTTTTGCCCACTCCAGGCTCACCGATCAGAACCGGGTTGTTTTTCGTCTTCCGGAGCAAGATACGGATGAGCCGCCGGATCTCGCCGTCCCGGCCGATGACCGGATCCAGCTTGCCCTTTTGTGCCTCCTGAACCAGATCGCGCCCGTAACGCTCCAACGCCTCGTAAGTACCCTCCGGAGTGGCGCTGGAGACCCGCTGATTGCCCCGAACCTCGGTGAGTGCAGCCAGGAAGCGATCCCGCGTCACACCGGCCTCCCGCAGCGTGCGCCCGGCTGAGGAGGAAACCCCCTCCTCGATAAGAGCCAGCATCAGATGCTCTACGCTGACGTACTCATCCTTGAGCCGCTTGGCCCCTTCTTCGGCGCGAACCAGCGTTTGGCTTAATCGCTGGGTAACGTAGGCTTTTCCCGGCTCCATTCCCGGCCCGGCAACCCGTGGACGCCGCTCCAATTCGGCGGTAATCCGGCGCGTTACGTCCTCCGGCGAGACGTTCATCCGCTGGAGCAGTCGCGGGACAAGGCCATCTTCCTGTTGCAAAAGGGCTAGCAGAAGGTGATCACTGTCCACCTCCACGTGGCCATAGCGCACCGCTTCGTTTTGCGCCAACTCGAGCGCTTCCTGCGATTTTTGGGTCAAACGATTAAAATCCATAGGTTGCCTCTCAGTCCGTTTATATCCACTACAATTTCGAGAAACTTTAGTGTATCATTATCAAATCAATTATATCATACGTTATAATGTTTTCACCGGTTCCCGACCTGACCGCCATTTTTCTGGAACCGCTCTCTGCTCAATGACGGTATAATATTGGTGAATTGTAGATCCATTTTAAATGTCGGGAGGTGCGGTTTTGCCAACCTACGAGTATGAGTGCTCCGATTGCGGGCACCGGTTTGAGGCATTCCAAAGCATCACGGCTTCGCCGATATCCGAATGCGAAGCGTGTGGAGGCAACGTTCGACGGGTGGTCTTTCCAGTCGGAATCGTTTTTAAGGGTTCCGGTTTTCATGTGAACGACTATCCCAGCTCGAGTTCAGCATCCACAAAGCTTCCGAATAAGGCAGATAATGAGAATAAAAAGGAATCCGGCGCCGAGGAAAGCACGACAACCCCCAAGGAGCCGGCAGCATCGGCCACCAAATAACGGGTTTGAAAATTTCGAGCATCCCGGTGAATGCTCTCACTATAAAGTTTGAATGTTTTACCGAGAAGGGGGCTCCCCGCACAAGGAGCCCTCTTCTCGGTCCTTCATGATACGGCTGATCATAATGGGTTTAGGCGGATGTTGAAAAATACGGTAACACCCATCGAGTCGTCATTCTTGCCTGCGGTAGGCAGGCAAGAATGACGACGTGGCGGTCTCCAGCGACTTTTTCAACAACCTTTTAGATCCCATTGCACTCAGGTTAAGTTCACCCACAATCGGCTGATTTTCACCCAGCAACCGCCTACCGGCTGGTTTCAACCGGAAAGGCTGCCGCTTGGCCGCCATACCACCGATTCATTCGTTCGACGAGCTGGCGCATCTTTTGCGACGCCCCCACCATCCCAAACAGATAGACCGGCGGTTGAATGGTGGAGTATCGCTGGCCCGGTTTCAGCGTGACATCGAGGTCGCGGCGTACATCCGGATGCTCCGCCTGCCCCGGCGAGGTGTCGCGCCAAAAATCCATCTTGAAATCACCGCCGATCGGACTGTAACACCCGTAATAGGCGCGTTGAATTGGATTGTGCCAGGCCACCGTATTCGGCGCCGGAACGGTGGCCTTATCGTTGCGGTCGTCTCCCCCGATTGATGAAAGCGCATAGATGTAATAGGAAACCAGAGGCCAGGGCTGGCTGTCGCTGTTTTGAACCCAGAGCAGGCGCACCGTGCACCACGGTTGGCCGGGAAAGGCAATGATCCGGTAACGGGCAGTGTACCGGTGCGGGCGGACCGCCAGCGGGGCGTAACCGTTACCGGCTCCCTCTGTGATCGCGGTTTTGGTATCGGCGCCACCCTGAGTTGCCGCCACCGTCACGTCAGCCGCAAAGCAAACGGGCCCCTGATAAACTTTTAGGCCGATCAATTGATCGGCGGCCACCCATAACGGCTGTGCGAGCTGCTCATGCATGAGTGCAATCAATTTCCCCAACTTCAGGCCGCCAATCGTTACCGATGAGAGCAAATCCGAAGATCCAGACCGGTGCGACAGCGAAAGCAGGCCGGTGTCATAATGAAAGCTTCGATCGGCGGAACTGGAAGCCGAATTACGCTTACGCACGGATGAACTGACATAAAGAAGGAAAGTCCGACAGCGATAGGGGTTGAGCGGCTGGGAATCGAAGCAGATTTCCGCATCCTCTCCGCTGCCGATTACCTGAAACGGCACCTCTTCGCCGGTCTCCGCATCAATCAATCGCATTTCTGGAATTGATGAAGGATCGCTCGAGCGATGTACTAATATCCCCCATCTACTAGTCAAAGACGCCAGCATTCTCGTGACGACCGATTGCCGGAGAACCTTGCCGCTCGGATTGCTCACAACCAGCGGGATCCGAAAATAGCGCCCCACAAGGCTCCAATGTGGAGTGTGAAAACCACTGCGGTAAACCGCTCGATGCACGCGGTCATTGACCCGCTCGTATAGCGGCACCGAATTCGCAATATCGGCCGCCACCAGATGCCCGCCAGCGCGGCTGGAAAGCGAAACGAAATGGATCAACTTTTGATGGGGACCGATTGAAGCGCTGAATTGGCGATTCGCGCCGTCGCACCAAAGCGATACCGGAAACCGGGCGCGTCCGCCGCTGGAATTGCGGATGATGAGCTGATTACCGTTGGACGGGATGGATATTTCAATCCGAGGTGTCAGCCCGGCGTGAATCGAGTAGACCTGCGCGTTAATCTGGGTGGCTGCCTGAGTCAATAACTCCCAGGGGTGATCATTGACATCCACTAAGCCGTAATTGCTGTCTTCTGGAAACGAGATGGATATTCCTTGGGCCGGCTCATCCGCCCACATAAAGAAATCGGATCCCACCATGAAGGGCATTCTAAAGAGCGCCCGCTGGTATATCTGAAAGCATTGGGCGCGCTCGGCCTGGGTTGCCACCCGCTGGCCGGCACCGTGCAGGCAGGGCAGCCCGCTGTCGAGGGCAGGGAAGCTCCACTCCGTGATCATCATCGGTCGGCGACACTCGCGATAGTACTGCTCGAAATGCTTGGGCATATCCACGTTCCGCTGCTTATTGAGATCCACCGTCCCATAATAATTGACGCTGACCACGTCACAATATCGTCCGGCGGCCGCGACGACGCCGAGCGGCGCGAAACCGGCGAAACGGCAACCCAGAATGAGGTGGTGGGGGTCGTAATGCCTTATTGCGGCACAGGCGACTGAGAAATAGCGGTCGGCGACCAAATCAACGAAACGAATCCGGTCGGCCTTTGCGCGGGCGGTTTTCGGGTTAAGCGGCTGCATATCGCTTAACAGCTCATTCCATTGATTGAAATGAGTGCCCCATTCGCGATTAAACTCAGGGAGGGTGCGGTAACGGGTTTCCAGAAAGTGCACCGCCGCGATTTTGGCCGGATTGCCGGCTGGCTTCCGCATGCTGGCGTTGAAGAGCGCGTAATTGTTTTGATAGGTGGGTCCGAGCCACTGCAGCTCATTATCCAAAAAGTAGCCGATAACCCAGGGGTCATTTCGCAATGGGTAGCAGATCTGGCGCGCCACTTTTTCGCAATAGCGGGGCCATAGCGGAGAAAAGACGTTTGGAAAACCGGTCCAGGTGCCTTTCGGTACGAGCCAGTGCAGTGCGGCGAAACCGCTGCCGAACGATACGAATTCACAATGCGGCAGCCCCTTATCCTGCATATCGGGCGAGATATCCACTCCAAGCGCATTGAATCCCCAACGCTTCAGCCGAGCGGCTTCGGTGTGCGCCCACACCGCCTGATTCCCGTACTTCGCCACGCAATTCCGATGATACGGGGCGTAACCGAGCTTTTCACAATAAAAATCGTTATAATTGACGTGATCGGTGCCTACCGCGTAAAAGGCTTGACCGGTTGGAGTGACCATCCACCAGCGCCCCTTCTCCTCGGCAACCCGGAAATAACCGGTCGGCCTAAAATGGATTCGAGAGAATCCCGGCTCATCAAAGGGCGGAAAACGTGGTGCGGAGTGCTTAATCGGCGGCAGCGGCTCAATGACGCTGGCCCGAAAATGGGTGAATTCGGACCGAAAGCCGCTGGACACCAAGGCAGCCTGGCCGCTCTTTACCGCCGGTCCGTTGAGCTGGTAACCGTATTTCGCGAGGATGGTTCCATTTTGATTGGATACCGTGCCTACGATTTCATCCTGAGTTAAATCGAGGCGCAGCCGATAGGTCTGGTTGAATTTCCAGTTACATCTGATACCTTGAAAAGCGGGAGTGAGCTGGGTGGGCGGCGTGGTGGCGGCCAGCCAGCTTCCATGATAGGATTCCTGCAGCTCGACGGAGTGGCTACGGGTCGGCGCCGGCGATTCGATCAGAGCGAGGTGCCAGAAATTGCCGCTGTCATCGTAAAGCGCAATGCCAGCCACATTCCAATTGTCCCCTCGTGAGGCGGTGATGGTGAGCGTTGCCTCTATGGTTTGAATGCGGCCTCGCGGAGTTTTCCGGCAAATGGCGAAAGTGTGGTCCGGACCGTCCGCGACGAAAGCACCCTTCTCTACCTGCCAATCAATGGTATCGGTACGCCAGTTTGGCCCGCCTTCGCTGCCCGGTTTGTAATAGGTGAAGCTGTCATTATAGGTCACAACCGCCTGAGCTCGGCCCGGTAAAAAGAGGATTAAAAGTGCGAGGACAACTAAAATAATTGATGTAATTGAACGCGGAGTGACTTTAAGGTGAAAACTATTTTCGCATTGCCCCGACATGAGAAAGTTCCTCCTCCAGTGGATTCCGCGCAGGCTGTCGCCCTGGCTTCCAGATCGTAATTCCACATCTTCAATCAAGTTTTGCAGAGGGTCGCCCGATTATTTCAAGCTGGTATCCGTATGGATCCGGGAGCTTGGTTTAACCATCGGGATAGTAATCGCTGCAGTACACCTATATGACATGGTGATATATGGCCATTCAGCTCTTGGTCGGTTGGTATCGTAGCAAATCAGTCTGGCTCAATCTTGAATTCGAGGGCTTTACTGGCACGCTGAGAAATAGAGATGGATTCCCTTGTTCGCAATGAGTGATCCGCAAATGCTCATCAGGCAGAGCAGCATAATTCGCAAAACCAGAACGGCAAATTCCTTGACGATATCATAAATGGATGGACCGGTTTTAGGGTTTGAGGCAATATGGAGTCCGAGGTTGGGGTCGGTAAAGAGGTGATAACTCAGCCAAAATACGAAAAAAATCAGCACGATTCCCAGAAAAAACACCAGAATCGAGCAGAGCTTCGCGAAAAGATCGCCCCGCCGCCGTGCTACGACCGGCGTTTCAGTGCGCCCGGTCTCAGGGGTGATCTCTTCATTACCGGCGGGCCGTTCCATCAGTTCAATGCCCTTCGTGCTTGTGGCTTTATCCATTTTTCCATGTATTGCTATTCGGTGTTACGGACTGCATACCCGAACCGTATGCGCTATCTTATCCTCTATTACGCCTATGAGTCAAGCATATTTAACCCAATTTCCTTCCAATAGAGCCGATCTTGAGCCTTCTTAACCCACAGTCAGCGGAGCGGTATAGCATTAGCGCGTTGGCGATCGTGTTCTACTGTGTATCCCCATTAACCGGTCGGGTGATGACGTGGAGAACGAGAATGGGATTATCGTTAGGCATAAACAGTCAGTGTGTACGCTCGCTCACGCTCGCGGCTCAGAGGTAGCTCGCGGGCTAGTAGATTGATTCCCGAACCACATTGCAGTACTAGGGAGAGACTGGGGAATGAGATTGCTTCGCTTCGCTCGCAATGACACCCTCCTCCCTCCGTGGGGGAGGGCTGGGATGGGAGGCGAACGAAAATCATTCCCACAAAACTGAACTCATTCTTTCCTTTACATTGCAGGTTTCACCCGGCTATAATGAGGCATAAGCGATAACTTTAGATGTTATTCGGTGGGTGAAGGAGGAATGATATTATGTTTCAAGTTGCCATCGTCGGCTCGGGTGGGATGGGATCGGCCCATGCCGGATGCTATGCTGCGATTGACAATGCCACCGTGGTGGGCGCAATGGATATACGGCTGGAGGCGGCGCAATCGCTGGCAGCGCGGCACAACGCGAAAGCCTACACCGACTTTAATCGGATGCTGGATGAGTTACGGCCCGACATAGTGGATATCTGCGTTCCGACCCCTTGGCATGCGGAATACGTCTGCTTGGCGGCTGAAGCGGAGTTGAAAGGCATCGTATGTGAAAAGCCGATGGCGAGGACGATCGCCGATTGCGATCGGATGATTTCCGCCTGTGAGCAGACGAATACCCCGCTCTTTATCGCCCACGTTCTACGATTTTTTCCGGAGTTCATCCGCGCCAAAGAGCTGGTGGATGCGGGGGCGGTGGGACAGCCGGTTACCGTGCGCACCCGACGCGGCGGCCCGTTCCCCCATGCCTGGAGCGACTGGTACGCCAACTATGAGTGGAGCGGCAGTCTGGTGCTCGATATGATTATCCATGACTTTGACTGGCTGCGTTGGACGTTCGGCGAGGTAGAACGGGTGATGGCCAAGAGCGTTTACGGTAAAAACATCAGTGAGCTGGACTACGCACTGGTTACCCTGCGCTTCAAAAGCGGGGTGATGGCGCACGTGGAGGGAACGTGGGCCGACCCTTCCGGCTTCAAAGTTTCGTTTGAGATCGCCGGCGACAAAGGCATCCTGGACTACAACTTTAACCAGCCCACCTCGCCTCCATTTCAAATCGCACAAAAGGTGACCAAAGCGCAGGGAGTGGGCGTGGCGGTTCCGGAAAGCCCGCTGGCGATCAGTCCCTATCAGGCCGAGCTGTCCCATTTCCTGAGCTGCTTGGAACAGGGCGTAACGCCATCGGTTACACCCGCCGATGCAAAAGCGGCGGTGGTGATCTCGCTGGCCGCACTCAGCTCGATGGAAGCGGAGCGACCGGTGCGGATCAGCGAGCTCGTTTCTTGAATGGACCTCGCCCAGGATTGGCAGGAGCGATTAACCGGAAAGGACTGCCCGCTCTGCCGGCAGCCGCTTGAAAACGCGATCTGCCGGTTATCGAGCGGCACGGTACGGCTGGTTCCGGACGGTAATTTCCCGGGCTACTGCATTTTGGTCGCTCACCGACACGTAATCGAGGTGCCCGACCTCGCACCCAGCGAACAGCGGCAGTGGATGTCCGATATGGTATCGCTGATCCGGGCGGTGCAGAGCGTATGCGCTCCGCAGAAGATCAATATCGCCATGCTCGGAAACGAAGTGCCCCATCTTCACTGCCACATTATCCCCCGTTATTTTGAGGACGGCTACTGGGGAAAACCGATCTGGTTGAGGCCAGCGGAGAAGTCGCTGCAATTGTCGAATGAGCAAAGGGAGAGTTTACGCCGAAAATTGTTGGAAAGGCTGGCTTTGGAGCCAGGATTCATCGCCCTGAGCACGGGCGGATAGGCATGGAGAGAATCTTAATTTGATGAACGATTCGAATCGGGGGCGAAAAACGGGATCGGTCGCTCTGGTGGGAGCCGGACCCGGCGATCCGGGGCTTCTCACCCTGCGTGGCAAAGAGCTGTTGGAGCAAGCGGATGTGGTGGTTTATGATCGTTTGGCTCATCCCGCCCTGCTCCAATACGCGCCCAACGCCGAGCACCTTTACGTAGGGAAATCATCCAGCCGCCACACCATGCCGCAGATGGAAATCAGCCGTCTTTTGGTGGATCGCGCGCTGACCGGCCAGCGAGTGGTGCGGCTCAAAGGCGGCGACTCCTTCGTCTTTGGTCGGGGCGGGGAGGAGTTGGAAGCATGCGTTGAGGCCGGTATCCCCTTCGAGGTGGTGCCGGGGATCACCTCGGCCATCGCGGCCCCCGCTTATGCCGGAATTCCGGTCAGCCATCGGCACTACGCCTCCGCCATTGCAATTATAACCGGCCATCGCCGCGACGAGGCGGACACGACAACCGGTGAAGAGCATGCCGGTGAGAAAAGCCAACCGGCTGCGCTGATGCCGCCTGTCTATAACCCCGCCGCACCGTGGACGCTGATCTATTTGATGGGGGTCGAGAATTTACCCCAGATTATCGAGTGCGTTAAAACGGCCGGATATCCAGTCCAAACACCGGCCGCCCTTATTCAATGGGGAACCCGGCCCAACCAGCGCGTGGTGGCAGGTCCGCTGGACCGCATCCAAGAGATTGCTCAGGAAGGCGGCATCCAGTCGCCCGCCATCACCGTGATCGGCGAGGTGGTGCAATTAAGGCAAACCCTGCGCTGGTTCGATAACCGGCCTCTCTTTGGGAAGCGGATTTTGGTCACTCGCGCCCGCGAGCAGGCCAGCGAGCTTTCGGTTCGCTTACGGCTGCTCGGCGCCGAGCCCATTGAGTACCCGATGATTAAAATCCAACCGCTTCAAAGCGATGGTTTGCTGGACAGCGCCCTTAAAAGGCTGAAAGATACCGACTGGGTCATTTTTACCAGCGCCAACGGGGTGCGTGCGGTCGCAAATCGCATGATGGAATTGAAATTAGATGCCCGTATCTTTGGAAGCTGCAAGATTGCGGCGATCGGGCCGGCCACCGATGAGGCGCTGCACACCGTTGGTCTATGGGCTGATTTCGTGCCAAGCCGTTTTGTGGCCGAATCGCTGCTGGAAGAGTTGCCGGAACACTGCCTGACAAATAGACGTATCTTAATTGTCCGCGCCAAAGAGGCACGAGACGTTTTGCCGGATGGCTTGGCTGCAAAAGGAGCGCAGGTGGAGGTGATTCCGGCTTACGAGACGGTTCCCGATGCTGAGGGAGCCAGCGAGCTAATCAACGAGATTTTAAACGGTCAAATGGATGTCATTACATTTGCCAGCTCATCAACAGTGCGTAATCTGGCCGCCGCACTGGCACCCAAACCGATGAGCGATCTGGCCGGTAAAGTGGTAGTTGCCAGTATCGGCCCGGTCACCTCGAAAACCGCAACCGAGCTGGGATTACCACCCGATATCGAAGCACCAGTCCACACCATACCCGGGTTGGTGGAGGCCATTTTAAGCTTTTACAGCGAACGAAAGGCGGAGAAGGGGCGTCCATAATGGTCAATAACAGCGGCGCAAACCGGTTAAATATCCGGCATCGGCCAAGAAGGATCCGCCAGCATCCACAACTGAGGCGAATGACCCGGGAGACGATGGTCACGCCGGCGGATCTGATCTACCCACTGTTTGTAACCGCAACCGAGCCGGGTCCCATTCCATCGCTGGCGGGGCAGGAACGGCACACGATTGACAGCCTTTGCCGCGAAGCGGAAGCAGCGAGCCAACTGGGTATTCCAGCGATTCTGCTTTTCGGCATTCCATCCCAAAAAGATGAGGCGGGCAGCGGAGCTTATGATCCGGACGGAATCGTCCCCCGCGCATTGCAGCGATTAAAATCGGAAATGGGAAGCTCGCTGGTGCTGATCGCTGACGTCTGTCTGTGCGAATACACCTCGCATGGCCACTGCGGGATTCTGGACGCGGAGTGCGCCGGTCGAAATGAAGTGCTTGTTCTGAACGATGAGACGGTGGAGCTGCTTGCCCGCGCATCGGTGGTTTACGCGGCGGCCGGTGCCGATCTCATTGCTCCTTCCGACATGATGGACGGCCGGATCGGCGCGATCCGCCATGCTCTCGATGAAAACGGCTTCGCAGAAACTCCGATCCTCTCTTATGCCGCGAAATACTGCAGCGCCTTTTACGGCCCATTCCGGGATGCGGCCGACAGCGCGCCCCGATTCGGCGATCGCCGCGGGTACCAGATGGATCCGGCCAACCGGCGCGAGGCCATCCATGAGGTCGAGCTGGATATCGAGGAGGGTGCCGATGCGATCATGGTTAAGCCGGCGCTCGCCTACCTCGACGTAATTCGGGAGGCGCGCCACCGATTTAACCTGCCGCTTGCCGCCTATAACGTCTCCGGTGAGTACGCCATGCTGAAAGCGGCGGTTGAAAAAGGGTGGCTGGATGAAGATCGAACCATTACGGAGGTTTTAACCTCAATCAAGCGAGCGGGCGCCGACTGGATATTGACCTATCACGCGCGCGAATATGCCGAGCGAATCTTTCCAAAGGTGGTTTCCGCCGATACATAAGGAAGTGGCTCACCTTAGTGGATCATGAATAAATTCTGGAGGCGCGCCTTGAATGAAGGGGGCTTCCACCTTTCTTCAATTTTGAATATAAGGGAAAAGTGATGTCAGAGGAAACGACAACCGCAATTATGGAAAAATCCCATTTGGCTACGCTGCTCGAAGCCAGTCGAACCCTGAACTCGTCGCTCGATCCAACTCAGGTTATTCAATTGGCACTGGATCAAGTGGTTGAATTCTTATCGGCCGAGCGTGGATTTATCTTGTTGATTGAAGATGGAACCAACCAGGTCTGGGCCATGGCGGGCCATAACATAGAGGTACATCATATACAGTCAGCATTGAGTCCCGATTCGGAAGAGCCGAACCGAGCCGAGGTAAGCCGCTCCATTATCAACCACGTTTTACGATACCGGGAGCCTATTTTTTCGGTTAATGCGATGGCGGATCCCCGCTTCGCCGATCGCACCAGCGTTCAGCTCTCGCAACTTCGATCGGTGATGTGCGTGCCGCTGGTCGCCCATGGCCGGAATAACGGCATCCTTTATATGGACAATCGGGCTCGAGAAGGGGTTTTCGATGAGGCCCACCTGGATATGCTCAACGCCTTCGCCATTCAGGCCGCCATCGCAATCGAAAACGCCCGCCTCTACGCAAATTTAAAGCTGAGTTTGGAGGAAAAACTGCGCCTCAGCGAGGAGTTGAGCGAGCACCAGCAAAAAACGATGGCCCTTCAGGAGGCAAACCGGCTGAAATCGGAGTTCGTAGATATGGTGTCCCATGAACTACGCAACCCCCTCACCACCATACGCGGCTACGTTCAGACGATGCTCAATGATAACGGCGCCATCGCCGAGGATTTACGCAAGGAGTTTTACGAAACGATCGAGGCGGAATCGGACCGCATGTTGAATATGATCAATCAAATGCTGGATGTCTCACGGCTGGAAAAGATCGGA
>JAKBZR010000142.1 GCA_021842405.1 bacterium | reverse complement strand
CATGTTGGACATGCCGCCGTTACCGGTCCGCTTATGGGGCGGCGCCTTCGGTGATGCCGGCATCTTCATTCCGGGCATGTTCATCCCACGCATCGAGGGAGCCGGCTTGGCTGCTTTGCCACCAGGCGGCGCGCTCGGCATACTCATTCCCGGCATGTTCATTCCGGGCATATTCCCCATGGATGGCGGAGGCGGCAGCTTTTGAGGACCACTGGCGCCCCACTGGGTGGGAAATAGAACCGCACCCTCCTGGCAATTCTGCTTCCCCGCAATCACCACATGATCCCCCGCTTTTAAACCGGAGAGAATTTCGGTTTGATCGGCGTTGGATGATCCGACCTGCACGTACACCATATGGGCTACCAGCGAGCCAGGGTTGGAGTCGGCTGCCGTTTGAGGAGAAGATTGGTTGGAGGAGCCCATGTCCATTCCGGGCATATCCATGCCGGACATCGTGGACCCGCCGCTTTGCGCGCTAGATTTTTCGGCCGTCCACACCGCCCACCGATTATCAAACTGCATGAGCGCCCTAGTGGGAACCGAAAGTGAGTGTCTCATGCTGCCGGTTGTGATCCGCATCACCACATAATCTCCCGGTAACAGGCGCCCGCCCGGATTATCCACCAGCGCCTCAACCACCACTGTCCGCGTCTCTGGGCTGGCGGCTGGAAATATTGAGGTTACATGGGCGTGGATGAGCTGCCCCGGGTTTTTCATCATATAGGCGATCACCGGCGCTCCCACCTTTATGTGGCTGGCGTCCAGCTCGGCGACATTGGCCTGCAATCGAACGCGACCCATCTCCGCAATGCGCAGAATCGGCATTCCTGGGCTGACCAGCGTACCGGGACTTGCCAGCCGCTCCGTCACCCGTCCATTCGTCTCCGCCCGGATGGTCGTGTAACCCCGAATGATGGCCGCGGTCTGCTGTTGCGATTTTGCCATTTTAACGCCGAGTCGCTTATGGATTACGTTGTGAAGCGATATGGCAAAATTCACATTGGCTGCCTGTACATCCGCCTTAGCCGCCTTGGCATCCGCTTGGGCAGCGGCAAGTCGTGATGCTGCACCTTGCAACTGGTCGCTGGCCTGTTCCACCTGCTGTTGCGCGCTCTGGATGTCTGCTGTCACGGCGGTCTCCTTGGCTTCCGCTTGGGTCACCTTCGATTCGGATGCCACGTAGGCAGCGTGCTCACTATCGTAGCTCTGCTGCGAAACGGCGCCATGCTTTAAAAGCGACTTTTCCCGTGCGATCTCCGCCTTCCAGTAAGCGAGGTCAGCAGCGGCGGATTTTATGCCCGCCTTTGCCCCCGGAAGCTCCGCCTCAACCGCCCGCAAATTCGCCTTTGCTTGCGATAACGCCGATTGTGACGATGCCACCGTTGCGTTCCGGTCGGCGACCTTGCTTAAAGCCGCTTGCAGTTTGGCATGGGCCAGCGATTGCTGGTCATTCGCCAAACTGACCTGTTGCTTTGCGATTTCGTAGTCGTGCACGGCCATCAACGCATTTTGCCGAGCCGTATTTAATTTGCTGCTCAGTTCAGATGTGTCTAGATGAGCCAGCACCTCGCCGGTATGCACCACATCGCCCGGATAGACGGCTACATCCAGTAACTGCCCCACTACCCTGGGATAGATAAATTCATCATTGTAAGGAATGACCGTTCCGGTATAGGTGACCGATGATTGAAAAATGCCGGTTCGGACGGTCGCCAATGCAACAGGCACCGCACCGATGGGAGGCCGCATGGCGCTCATGTTCATTGATTGTGCCTGAAGGATAGTCAACTGATTCGGCTTTGCATGGGCTACCACAATATAACGGGTAACTGCGAAGACAACCGCCAATATGGCGAAGCCGATAATGTAATGCTTTGCTTTTTTCATAATCGCCTGTCTCCTGCCGGCTTGTGAAATGGCAGCCGGCACGCTTACATTTCTCCAGCACCACTGAGATCCAGCGGCTTTAATGTCGGAACAACCGATCGTTAAAACGCCTGAGCAGATCTCAAAGGCGAGAGTTAACGAGCAGCGGCTAGAATCGGACTTAAGTTTTTAAAGCTGATATGATAAGGTTTCGGTACCGATGGGCGGTCGAGAACCGGACCATGGCCGAATTGAGGGCGCTTTGAGGCTAATGTGGGGGCGCGCGGAGAAGCGCCGAGCTAAACTGTGGTGGTCCATGCGCATAATCGTTTTCCGGCAATGGATGCAAAGGACTGTTATCGCTGAAGATCAACGGCTCACTGCGGCCATTTAATGCTGACGCCGAGAGCAGTTGAAAGGCAGTGGCCTCCCGACCCAGCGACGCGGGGAACGACTGAGATTGTATTCGACAGCAGCAGCTTTCGGAATAATCGAGACGAATATTGAATCCAAAACCAGGATGGCAACAAGGCATCGCGCATTGACGCATTTCGCCTTGTGTCATTCCCATACAGCAGGCTGGCGGCATTTGGAATGGGTGAAGAGCTGATTTTGCACCACCGATATTTCCCCACGCGCGAGCGTTAAGCGGAAAGAAGGCGATGGCCGTTACCGTCGCCCAACTTAAAGCCCGGTGAAATCGCCTGTTTATCGTAAATCGACTCAATGGCTTAATCGCGCTCCTTCGCTTCTAATACGGAAGCGAACAGTGAATTGTAGCACATTAAACAAATGCTTTAAATTTTGATTTGCTATGGTTAGAGTTCAGTTTTGCGGGAATGATTTTTGTTCGCCCCCCACCCAAGCCCCCCCCTTCTTCTCCCAGACTCAGGATGGGGTACGAGGCAATCAATGGAAGAAACAAGGGTAAATATTAGAGTACACTCGTCAACCCCCATCCTTGAAAGGAAGGGTTAGGGTGGGATGGCTACCGATGCTGCCAAAATCATTTCGAAAGGGTTGAGCTTCTCGTGTGTTGATCTCTCATCACCCATTGAGGTGATGATTTGCGCTCACTACTGGAGTAAAATGTGATTCAATCAGTAACCGATTCCCGCTCATTGGGCGAAATGAGAGGAGAACAGTTGAAAGTACCCTTTTATGTCGGAAAGCCGGTTGCGGGGGCCCCCTACACACCGGCCATTCAATCGAACGGTTTGATCTTCGTTTCCGGGCAGATACCCATCTCACCTGAAACGGGGAGATTAATCGAGGGTGAATTTGTTGAAGAGGTGGAGCAGTGCCTGCAGAACCTGAAACGGGTGATCGAGGCGAGCGGCAGCAGCATGGAGCAGGTGGTGAAGGTGATCGTCTATTTGCGGGATATGGAGCTCTTTTCGCAAATGAATGAGGTGTACCGGAACCATTTTGGCGAAGTCAAACCAGCGCGGACTTGTGTTGGGGTTTCCGCTTTGCCCCTCAACGCCTGGATTGAAATTGAGGCGATTGCGGAAGCGGGTTCATGAATATAATCCATCAACCGGAAAACGATGGGTGTGATGCCGGCTACTCCGTCCTTTCGGTAGTTCGCAAAAGCCGGCTTATGATGCGATTAAAGGCAGCGAGAGTAGCCTTTGCGGCCGCATGGTATCCGCTCTCTCCCACCAGTGCCGACCCGACGCCGGGCTGGCGCCCTTCCGGTGTCGTCAGTGAGCCAACCACCGTAACCGCTTCTCGCCCGCCGGTGACGGGCTGAGTCATGAGCTGCTCGATCTCGACCGAATAGCCGTTGGGCAGGGAGCGGGTAATCGCCGACGCAGTTGAATAAGCGACCAATCGGAGAAGGTCTTCCGGGCAGGTTACCGGCCGGGAAACGAATTCGCGAAAGCTGGTTGGAGCGGCTTCCTCTTCTGCCTTTGCGCTGGGCTGGCCGCCGAGCATCTCAAGCTCAACCTGAACGTGAGCCAGCCCCGATTGTTCCGAAACCTGCAGACCACTGAGCCTCAACCTCGGTTCAGAGAGGGTATCCTCCTGAGTGTTGTTATGGGCGCGATCACGTCGGCGTCCCAATTTGCGGTGCGTTTTGGATTCGGTACAGCTTTGACTGGCTAAATTGATCAAATTGTTTAGAGTGGCCGCATAATGGACGTGTTCCCGCTCGCGCGTGCGTTTTCCGCCGAATTGACCGATGGATACGCTCAGCTTCTCATCGCCCAACTCGGGAAGCTGCAATGAGGTGATGCGCCGTTCGATACGCTTGCTGAGCTCTTCCGCCTCCGGTGCCGAGCGAACGGTTGCGATAGCGAACTCATCGCCGCCATACCGGCAGAGAAAATCACTCTCCTTGTCTGTGGCGTCCCTCAATGCTTGAGCCACTGCCTTGAGCACATCATCCCCCACAATATGACCATATCGTTTATTGAACGGGCCGAAATTATCAAGATCCAGAAACAAGACCGTAATTTCATGGCCGGCTTGAAGCTCGGAGATCGCCCATTCCCGCAGGCTGTCCGACCAGGGCAATTCGGTCAGGGGATCGAAAGAGCGCCCCAGTTCCGGCAACAGGTCCCCACTGGTGATCACCCCAACCAGCTTGCCTTCCGCTACCACCGGCAGGCGGCCAAAGTCGCTCCGTGACATAATATCGGCCGCCTCTTTAATCGTCATCTCCGGCCGTAAGAGAGGAATGTCGGTCAACATAATATCTCGGATCAAGGTGGTTGGCGGCGCGCCCATGACGTTGCTGTAGAGCACCAGCCCAACCAGCTCGGAGCCGGAGAGAACCGGAAGGGCGCCGATCTGATGGCCGCTCATCAGGATGATGGCGGTTTCAACCGTGTGTTCCGGGTTGATCCACACTGGAGATCGTTGAATCACATCGCTTATCAGCTTCATCGTGGATGGGGGATCGGCACCAACCGAGCCTCGGCTCGCAGTTAAAGCCTCACCGTTTCTCCTCTGTCGTAAACATGTATACTGCTTAACCGCTTGAGGCCAAGTAGTAGAACTGAACGACTTGGCGCCGGAGAAGGGGTCGCATTCGCATCACATCAACTGAACGTAACTAGGCTGTTCCTAGCCGTAGTATACGATCCAATAACGGCCGATATCATCCCGATGAAACGAGGGTCCATTTCACCGGGAGAACAGCGCATTAATTATGCAGTCCAAAAAGTGACTTATACGACCATCTAAACGATTTTACCAGAATTTTGCCGGTTGAAAACTGGCACTTTCGCTAGTTTAATTTTCAATTTTAAGAAACAGGGATCTTTTCCGCAATATTATGGCAAAATAGATTCCGATTCAACCGAGCAGCAGGTTTACGTAACCGGTCGGATCAAACGGTAAGAGGTCGCCGGCCTTTTCACCCGACCCGATGAACTTAATCGGCACCTTCAGTTCATCCACCACCGTCAGGGCGATGCCACCCCGAGCGGTCCCATCCATCTTGGTCAATATGATACCGGTCAACGGCGTCACTTCCTGAAAATGCTGAGCTTGCGATAGGGCGTTTTGGCCGGTCGTCGCATCCAGCACCAGCAGCACCTCGTCGGCCGGTCGGCCGCACTCCCTTTCGATCAAGCGATGGATCTTTCTCAGCTCTTCCATCAGGTGGCTCTTCGTTTGAAGCCTTCCGGCGGTATCCACCAAGAGGACGTCGTAGTGCCGGGCCTGGGCCGCCTGCAGCGCATCGTAGACAACCGCACCCGGGTTCGCACCGGCCCGATGCTTGATGACCTCCGCGCCGACCCTTTGCGCCCAAGTCTCCAACTGTTCGATGGCGGCCGCTCGAAATGTGTCGGCGGCTGCAATGATGACCTTCTCGCCGTTATCGGTGAATCGTTTGGCCAGTTTGGCCAGGGTGGTGGTTTTACCGGAACCATTGACTCCGACAAACAAGACGATCGTGGGTGGGGCCGGTGATCGCTTCAGTGCGACATCGGAAGCACCCTTGAACACCGATATAAACGATTCCTTCAGCTTTCCCTTTACCGCCTCGGCGCTGCTGATGCGTTCGGTTTGAACGGCTTGTCGTAGCCGAGCGATGGCGGCCGTCGTAGTGTGCACGTTGACATCGGCCTGTAACAGGGCGACCTCCAGCTCCTCAAATACCTCCTCATCCAGCTTTTCACGGGCGGATACGATGGCCTCAACCTTCTGGTAAAGGCTCTTGATCAGTCCAAACGGCATGGGCACTCCTTTAATTTTTCTCGGCGGACGACTGGGAGACCAGATAGCTGCGCCACG
>JAKBZR010000141.1 GCA_021842405.1 bacterium | reverse complement strand
GGATGAGGTGGTGGCGGTGGGTGCCGCCATTCAAGCCGGTGTCTTGGGCGGGGAGGTGAAGGATGTCGTGCTGCTCGACGTGACCCCGCTTTCGCTGGGCATCGAAACGCTGGGCGGCGTCTTCACCAAATTGATTGATCGCAACACAACCATTCCGACCCGAAAAAGCCAGCTCTTCTCCACTGCGGAGGACGGACAAACGTCGGTCCATGTGAAGGTTCATCAGGGTGAACGGGAGATCGCCGCGCATAATAAAATGTTGGGCGACTTTCAGCTTAGCGGTATTCCGCCGGCTCCACGAGGCATACCCCAAATTGAAGTGACCTTTGACATTGATGCTAACGGGATTGTCCACGTCTCAGCTCAGGATAAGGCGACCGGCAAAGAGCAGAGTATCACCATTACCGGCTCTAGCAATCTATCGAAGGACCAGGTTGAACAAATGGTGCACGAGGCGGAGGCGCACGCGGCCGAGGATCATGCTCAGCGCGAACGCGCCGATGCGCACAACGAGGGCGAGGCTCTCATCTATAATACGGAACGAACCCTGAAAGACCTCGGTGATAAAGCGCCCAGCGACCTCAAGCTGGATGTGGAATCCCGGATTGAGGAGCTTCGGAAATCGCTTCAATCAGACGATGTCGGCGAGATCCGATCCAAGATCAGCGCTCTGCAGGAAGCTTCCTATAAGCTGACCGAGCTGGTCTACAAACAGGCCGCCGGCGCCACCGATCAAAGCGGCCCGGAAGCGGATACGGCCGGTACAGCCGCTGGCTCCAAGGCGGATGACGATGTGATTGACGCTGAATTTACTTCCAAGTAGCAGGCTTGGCGTTTGCTGTTATTACTTTGGACGTAATATATTTGACATTATGAATGGGTTCGGTTCTCTGGATAATGAAGGTGGATGGTTTTCGCCCATTATCCTTCACCAAATATGGAGTGGAGATGTATTGCCCTCCCCCTTGTGAGGGAGGGTTAGGGTTGGGGCGAACTCTTTTATGTCTATTAATATATGTCACAAGTAATAAGAGCCAATACCCTCCCTGCTCTTTGAAGGAAGTGGGATGATTGAACGGAAAAACCTATCGAGATTACTATGCAATTCTGGGTATACCGCGCACGGCCGACGAAAAGACAATTAAGCAATCCTATCGTCGGCTGGCGCGGAAATACCATCCCGACGTCAACCCCGGAGATAAATCGGCCGAAGAGAAGTTTAAGGAGATCAGTGAAGCTTATGAGGTGTTGAGCGATCCCCATAAGCGCGCCGAGTACGACCGCTTTGGCGAAGCGTGGAAGCGCGCCTCTCAGCAGGGAAGCTATCCGTATTCGGATGATTATAACTTGAATTTCGGCGCCGGGGCGTCCGGATTTAACCTGAACGATTTACTCAACAACCTCTTCGGAGGGTTTCAAAATGCAACAGCCGGCCGTCAGCCAGTCGGTGAGGATATCGAGTATAGCCTTGAGATCAGTATGGAAGAGGCCTACCGGGGCGGGCCGGTTAACCGCTCTTACATGGTGGAGGATATATGCCACGATTGCGGAGGAACCGGGCAGTCTCGAAACGCGAAAGGGGCATTCCAATTAGGCGGTGTTTGCCGCAAATGTGGAGGGCGCGGGCGGCTACCAAGCCGCCGGGATGTGACCGTTACCATACCGGCCGGTGTGGCGGAAGGGATGCGACTGCGCCTCGCCGGTCAGGGATCGGCGGGAGCGTCGGGTGCGCGTGGTGATCTCTATCTGATCGTTCAGATCAAGCCGCATCCAAACTTCGAGCTGAATGGCCGTGATATTTTGACTAGCGCTGATGTGCCCTTTACGATTGCGGCATTAGGTGGATTTGCCCGGGTGCTTACCCTGGATGGCACAACCGAGGTTACAATCCCGCCCGGCATCCGCAGCGGCCAAAAGCTGCGGTTGGTGGGGAAAGGTATGCCGGCGGTCAGCGGCAAGCCAGCCGGTGATCTTTATGTGAAAATCCAGGTTACGGTGCCAAAGGACCTGTCACCACGCGAGCGTCAAGTTCTGCGTGAAATTGCGCTGGCCAGAGGTGACCGCATCCGGCAATAACCATTCAATTGAAGGATCAATCGGAGCAATACAATGGCAGCCGATTCAGAAAATGAGGCGGTCTATGTGATCAGTGTGGCGAGCCAGTTGACTCGCCTTCACCCGCAAACCCTGCGACTTTACGAGCGGTTGGGCTTGATCCATCCGCAGCGGGTAAGCAACAACCGGATATTCTCACGGGCAGATATTGATCGGCTGCTTCAAATACGTCGCCTCACTCAAGAGATGGGAGTGAATTTGGCTGGAGTGGAGATCATTCTCGACCTGCTGGAAAAAATTGAAAAGATGCAACAAGAACTGGATCACGTTAAAACCGAGCTGGCCATCGAGCGCAACGAAATTCAACTGCTCGAATCACCGGCTGGTGAATAGGCCGACCTTATTTCAACGCTTCGTCAATCGCCTTTAACGATTCTTCCGTGAGCTTCTTGCCGGAGGCGGCTGCATTCTCCTCCACCTGAGAAGGCCGACTGGCACCGATGATCGCGCTGGAGACCTCCTCACGCCGCAAACACCAGGCAATCGCAAGCTGCGGCATCGTAAGCCCGCA
Organism: bacterium; assembly: GCA_021842405.1. Classification (GTDB taxonomy): domain Bacteria; phylum Armatimonadota; class Chthonomonadetes; order Chthonomonadales; family JAMCWF01; genus JAMCWF01. Next base: position 3,540 of record JAKBZR010000141.1, on the reverse strand, counting down.
TTCCTGAGCGATCGGGACGAGTTTCTGCACCTTCTCCAACTGGGCGTTGTCCAGCTTGCCATGGTTCATAAACATATTTTGCTGCGGGTCGGCCGCCCTCGAATCGCTGGGCGGCGGCTCACCGGGGTGGTACTTGCCGGTGAGAACCCCTTGCGCTAACGGGGAATAGACGATCTGGCCGATCCCTTCCCGCCAGCACAACGGCATCACTTCGCGCTCGATATTTCGGCCCAGAATGTTGTAGAAGGGCTGGCTGGATATGAAGCGATCCATATTGAAACGCCGTTGCATCTCCAGCGCTTCGATGATTTGAGCCGGAGACCACTCGCTGAAACCAATATAGAGCACCTTCCCCTGCGTGATGAGATCGTCCAGCGCCCGCAGCGTCTCTTCGAGCGGCGTTTCACGATCGTAGCGGTGGCATTGATAGAGGTCTATGTAATCGGCGCCTAGCCGCCGCAAGCTGTGGTGGCACTGCTCCATAATGTGCTTGCGAGAGAGACCCCAATCGGTTGGACGATCGCCCATCGGGAAAAAGACTTTGGTGGCCAGCACGTAGGAATCGCGGGGATAGCGTGAGAGCGCTTTGCCAACCACCACCTCCGCGTTGCCGGTCGCATAGACGTTGGAGGTGTCAAAGAAATTGATGCCCAGATCGTAGGCTTTCTCAATGCTTGAAATGGCTACTTGGTCATCGGTTGCGCCACCGTAAGTGAGCCAGCTCCCCAAACATATCTCGCTGACGCGCAGCCCGCTTCTTCCCAAGTGACGGTATTCCATTAAGCACCTCCACAACCTAACTGAGAATCAGATACTTTCCCTAAAATGAGATTTTAGCGATATAACAGTTATGAAAATCTTGGGTTTTTCGTCGGCTCGATCAGTGCTCGGCCAATTTTTGAGCAACCTGGATATCAATCGGCACACCGACGCCCATGGTTGATGACACCGTAATTTTCTTGAGGTATCGCCCTTTCGCAGCCGCTGGTTTCGCCTTCAACAAGGCGCTGACCAGCGTATCAAAATTAGCGATCAGATGCTCGACCGGATAGCTGGCTTTGCCGATCGGCGCGTGAACGATACCGGCCTTATCCACCCGGTACTCGGCCCTGGTTGCCTTTTTAATGTCGCTGACCACCTGGCTGACGTTCATGGAGACAGTGCCGGCTTTGGGATTGGGCATTTTTTGCTTGAGGATGCTGCCTAGCCGGCCCACCATGCCCATCATATCCGGCGTTGCAACCAACAGGTCGAAGCTCGTCCAACCTGTCCAACCCTTTTGAATGCGTTCGACCAGGTCTTCCGATCCCACCTCATCCGCGCCGGCCGCACGAGCCTCTTCCGCTCGATCGCCCTTGGCAAACACCGCCACCCGTCGTGACTTACCGGTTCCATAAGGGAGATTAGTGGTGCCACGCACCATTTGATCCCCATGCCGCGGGTCAACGCCTAAATTCACCGCGATTTCCACCGTCTCGTCAAACTTGGCACTGGCCAGCTCTTTCACCTTAGCCAAGGCATCAGATGGCGTCAGTACATTCTCGGCCGACACATTGCGCTGTATTTGGAGATACCGCTGGCTATGCCGGGGTCGTCCGCGCTTTCTTTCCCGACGTGCTTGTGTGGTTAATTTCCCTTCAGTCATTGATCTCTCCTGTGGTATTTCCTCATAGTTCTGAGGATTAACGGGATTGCTTAAACCAAGCCCTCCCACATTTTATAAAACTAGGGCGCGACGTCCACTCCCATCGAGCGGGCGGTCCCTTCGATCACCTTCATCGCCGCCTCAATCGTCACCGCATTGAGGTCCGGCATCTTAATTTGCGCGATCTCTCGAACCTGTTCACGGGTCAACTCACCGACCTTCTCGCGATTCGGCACGCCGGAACCGGCCGGAATATTGAGCGCCTTCTTGATCAACTCGGCCGCCGGCGGCGTCTTGGTGACGAAAGTGAAAGAGCGATCCTCATAGATGGTGACCTCAACCGGTACAATGGTTCCCACCTGTGAAGCCGTCTTCTCGTTATACCCTTTAATAAATTCGATGATATTGATCCCGTACGGTCCCAAAGAGGAGCCAACCGGCGGAGCAGCGGTTGCCTTTCCCGCCGGTATCTGCAACTTTACAACCGCAGTTATCTTTTTTGCCAAATTATCCTCTCCTTAAATTCATATACTCTAAACGAGCTGAATGCTTTTGATTGGTAAGAGTTCAGTTTTGTGGGAATGATTTTCGTTCGCCCCCCACTCCAGCCATCCCCGCAAGCGGAGAGGGTGCCACTCATTTCTTCCCGCACGCCCGCCTGGGTTCCAGCGACTTTTCAACAACTTCCTAAATCTTTTCAACCTGGCCGAACTCCAGCTCCACTGGAGTATCTCGTCCAAATATGGAGATCAAAACACGGAGCTTTTCGCGATCAACGTTCACATCCTCAATCTTGGCGGTGAACTCCCCGAAAGGTCCGCTGATCACGCGCACAATATCCCCTTTTTGCCACTGGATTTTCGGTTTATAGCCACCGCCTTCAACCGTCTGCAGGATCGCCTCCACCTCTTTGTCCTGCAAGGGAACCGGTTTGTTGCCGGAGGTGACAAAGCCGGTTACACCAGTGGTGGATTTGACCAGGTACCAGGTCGTGTCATCCAGAATCATCTCAATGAGAACATAGCCAGGAAATACCTTTCGCTTCACCTGCATCTTTTTGCCGCCACGGCTTCGGGTTTCCTCCTCCATCGGGATGACAATCCGAAAGATGCGATCGCGCATGTTCATCGATTCAGCCCTGCGCATGATATTGGTCATCACTTTATTTTCATGACCGGAATAGGTGTGTACTGCGTACCAGTGTTTTTGCATAGATTTCGTGACCGCTACTTCAATAAGTGAAATTTCGAGTTGATAAATGTAATGCCGAAATCGAGTAAACCCATATAGGTGCCGATGGCTATGATGACACCGATAACGACGACCGTAAGACGGGTTGCCTCTTCCTTGGTTGGCCATGAGGTTTTCTGGAGCTCGGTGATCACCTCTTCGAAGAAACGAATCAGCGAGTGGTACCACCTTACTTTCCCTTTTCCACTTCGATCGGGTGGGGATCCAGACCCGGGCTGGTTCTTGATTGCTTTAAGTTGACCAATTGCCATGATAATTATTCCTTAGATGATGACCGCAAGCTGGCAGGGGTGGCAGGATTCGAACCCGCGATCTTCGGTTTTGGAGACCGACGCATTAACCAGCTATGCTACACCCCTATTTCGCTTCCCGATGCATGACATGCTTTCGGCATCTCGGACAGAATTTCTTTAGCTCCAAACGGTCAGGATGCTTTTGCCGATTCTTGAATGTCGTATAGGTTCTTGACCGGCAGTCGGTACAAGCCATTGTTATGATGATCCGTGCGTCCTTTGCTGGCATTTACTTTACCTTTCAGCCGATTGACTACTTGATGACCTTGCTCACTACGCCGGCGCCAACCGTATGGCCGCCCTCGCGAACCGCAAACCGCAATCCCTCTTCCATCGCGATCGGCTGCATCA
>JAKBZR010000042.1 GCA_021842405.1 bacterium | reverse complement strand
ATGGGAATGATTTTCGTTCGCCCCCACCCCAGCCCTCTCCCGATGGGGGGTGTCATTGCGAGCGAAGCGAAGCAATCTCATCCCCCAGCCCTCCCCCTCGCAACCGTTCCGAACTCCTTCCCCCTCCCAGGGGGAAAGTCGGGATGGGGGTCAAGACACACCGCCCTGCAACACCCGCTTAAATTGCCCAGAGAACTGAACTCTTACAAAACAACTCAAAACTCCACCACCTGCCACTGGCGCGTCTCTTCATCATAGCTCGCCTCTCCCATTTGATGGGCGCGATCCAGTGAGCCGGGGGGATTGAGCGCGTCGTAGCGTATCGTCTTAAATCCATACCGGGCGGCGTAGGGAACAATCAACTGCTGTTGAACGAATCGAAGCAAGGTTACCCTATCTTCGGAAAGCACAATCGTCAAACTGTGGTGATCGGCGCTCACCGTATACGAAGCGATATAATTGGGTGAATAGTTGAGCAGTCGGCGGTAGAACGGCGCCCGCTCCTGCTCCAACCGATGATACGACTGCTCTTGTGGGGTGAGTGGAGCCTGCAAACTAGTGGCAGGAAGGTTGGCCGGAGGTTGGGATTTCTGAGCCGTTTTACGGGGTGGCCAGATTAACGGCAACACCAGCCACGTTACCAGCCCAACCACCAGCAAACCTAAAATCAGACCAGCGAAGCGAGTCACTTTCGGTCGTCGCTTCAGGGCACAGCCGGCACGTCATTACCCTCTACGGATTCCGACTGTAAACGGATCGGGGTTCGGTTCTCACCCTCGATCCAGTAAGAACCATCCGATCCAAACTCTTTCTTCCAGATCGGCACTTCCGATTTAATGGCCTCGATGCAAAACCGACAGGCTTCGAAGGCCTCATCCCGGTGAGGCGACCCCACCGCAATCGCTACTGTCACCTCGCCAACCTGCATCTTGCCCAGCCGATGTTGCATCGCCACTTGAACCGGCCAGCGCGAGGTTGCCTCGTCCGCGATTCGCTCCATCACCTTCTCGGCCATCTCCTCGTAACCCTCATATTCCAGACCGATTACATCCTGGCCTCGCGAGTGGTTTCTGACCTGGCCGACGAAGCTCACCACCGCGCCGTTGGTTTCCATCTCAACCCGGCTGCTGAGCTCGATTACATCAATCGGCTCGCGGGTGATCTTGCTCATCATTAACCTCCGCTCATCGGCGGAACAAAGGCCACCACGTCACCTTCTTTCAGGGTTGTGTCCAGTGAGGCGTACTCCTCGTTGATCGCCACCCGGCAAATTGAGGCCATGTCACGCAGGTTAGGATCCCGCTCGGCTAAAATATCGGTTAGCTTTTGTACGCTCAAGCCAGACGGCACCGCTAGCTCCTGATCATTTTGATCCGATTCACTATAGTGGCCGAACAGACGTACATGAATGTGCATCCCCATCGTCGCAGCCGCCGCCAGCCGCTGGAGCTTTGCCAGATTAACCGCATGCATCTTGTCGGCATCCGGCGTTTCAAGGATTATCGGGATTGAGAGCAAGCGCGGATCGTTGACCAGCAGTGAGAACGCTTCAACCCCAATCTCGCCCTCACCGATATGCTCGTGGCGATCCACCCGGCTGCCCAGCGACTTTTTCGCGTCATTGGCGTGGATCACCATCAAACGATGGAGGCCGATCGTCTTATCGAACTCTTGAATGACCTGATCAAACCCCTCCGGCGTGCGTATATCGTATCCGGCAACGAAGACGTGGCACGTATCCAGGCAGACCCCGAGCCGTGGATGCGGGCCGACCCCTTCCAGCACCTCGGCGATCTGATCAAAGCGATAACCCAATCCGGTGCCTTGCCCGGCCGTGGTTTCCAGCGCAATGCCGGCGGTGAGATCGGATGTCTCCTCCAGCAGGCGCTTCAGGCTGGAGATTAACTTTTGCTGCCCCGCCTCAAGCGTCATATCCAGGTAGGCGCCCATATGGGTCACCACCCAGGGAATTTCCAGCTCGTGGGCGCGCTGTAATTCACCCAGAAAGGCGCGTTGAGAGCGCTCGAGCACCGTGTTGTCGTAGGCGGCCAAATTGATCAGATAGGAATCGTGAGCGCAAGTGAAGGCGATACCGGTCTTACTCTTTGCCTGCTTGAAACCGGCGATCGTTTCATCCGAGAGCGGGGTATGCTGCCATTGACGCGGGCTGGAGGTAAAAAGCTGTACCGCGGTGCAGCCGATCTCCTTCCCGGCGTAAAGGCTGTTGGCCAATCCGCCGGCGGTTGGCATGTGGGCGCCCAGCAGCCGTTTCACTGCTGGCGATGGGTCATCATCATCCATAGATAGAACTGAAAGTCTCGATAAAGTCGGTCACTGATTGGCTCTACCGTTTTAAGCGAGCCTTTCACTCGCCGCCCGTTTAACAGAGAGCGATGCTGAATAAGTTCAGTTTTGTGGGAATGATTTTTATTCGCCCCCACCCCAACCCTCCCCCACGAGGGGGGATGGAGTTGATTATTGCTACAGGGGTAAGAGCCTGCTACCTAAATTACCCAGAGAACTGAACTCTTACGCGATGCTTCCGGCCTGCAATATTGCACCTTAAAATGTTAGCATGACCATGACCGTCTCTGTCAACCCATTGCAGTAAGAGTTCAGTTTTGTGGGAACGGTTTTCGTTCGCCCCCACCCCTCCCCGCAAGCGGAGAGGGGTCAGAGGGTGAGGTGATTTACCTGCTAACTTTTTATTTTCCGCAAAACTGAATTCATTCCCATAGCAGGGCTCGGGCTAGCGCCGGATTTTATGAAACAAAAACAACCGGGCCTTGAGGGGGAATCAAGCCAACTTCAGCCCCCATTCGCAAAAATAGCTCGATGCTTTTCTTTCCGCGCTCACCCAGATCGAGCGTCCAGTCGTTGACGTACATTCCGACAAACCGGTCCGCCGTTTGGACATCCATATCCCGCGCGTATCGCAGGGCATGCTCAAGGGCCTCCTCACGGTGCGAGAGGCTGAACTGGATGCTCTCCCTTAGTGCTCGTGAGGCCGCTGACTGAGTTGGGATGTCTAGGTCGCTGCGGATTGCGTTAACTCCCAGCGGCAGCGGAAGCTGGAAACGATCCTTCCACCATTTGCCCAGATCAAGCAGGCATTCCAATCCCGCCTCCGAATGGGTGAGCTGGCCCTCATGAATGATGAGGCCCGCCTCAACCTCGCCGCTGCTTACCGCCTCCATAATTCGGTCAAACGGCATGGTGACGTGCTGATAATCGCCTCCAAACCAGATTCCGAGGGCCAGATGAGCGCTCGTCTTCAAGCCGGGGATCGCGATCGTCTTTTTCCGCAGCTCATCGAGTGGGATCGGCTTGGCGGCAACCACCGTCGGACCGTAGCCGTCACCCATGCTGGCGCCGTGGGTGAGAATGGCGTATTTCTCTCTCACGTAGGCGTATGCGTGGACGGAAATGGCGGTGCACTCCAGCCGCCCTTCCAATGCCCAATCGTTGAGGGTTTGAATATCTTTTAAGATGTGTTTAAACTGGAGACCGGGGGCTTGAACGCGCCCTGAAGCCAGACCATAAAACATGAAAGCATCATCGGAATCGGGACTGTGCCCCAACTGAAGAGTTACTGACATAAACACTCCTATTTGAAAATCAATGGTCTAGTTTAAAAGTTAGATGCACGGTATTATACCTTCTGGCTGGCGGACGAGACTTGCGGTTGAACGGAGGAAAGAGTTCAATTTTATGGGAATGTTTTCTAGCAGCATTAATCGCCCCCCACCCTAACCCTCCCCCACGAGGGGGAAGGGAGTTGATAATTGCTATAGGGGTAAAAGCCTGTTGCTAAAATTACCCAGAGAACTGAACTCATTCGAACGGAGGACGGCGAACATTGACGGAAATCATTGGTTATGACGGCATCAACTCAATCGGCGGCAACAAGATCGTGCTGAGGGATCGCAACACGACTTTGCTGCTCGACTTCGGCCTCAACATCGGTGCGCAGAGTCAGTATTATGAGGAGTTCATCACTCCCAGGGAGAGCGCGCTTGGATTGTACGACCGCCTTCAACTTGGCCTGCTGCCGCCGATTCGAGGCATCTATCGCCCCGACCTGAGCGCGGCCGCGTTCCCGTATGAGTCCGTGTTAACGGACGATATCGGTGAAGTGAGCGGCGTCTTCCTTTCTCACGCTCACGCCGACCACCTTCAGGATATCGGCGTCCTGCGGCATGAGATCCCGATCTACTGCAGCTCGATGTCGGCCGCTATCAGCAAGGCGGTACAGGACGCTAAAGGCAGCAGTGAGGCATTCTATCTGCGGTTGCGAGCGGCGGGCGAGAACGGCGGTCTGAAGGCAATCCGGGCGGATGGCAAGGATATCCACACCATTTTTCGACGCCATTGCCTGGTAGATAGCATGCGGGAAGCCGGCAGTGAGTTCTGGCGGAACGTGCCCCTGTCTCGATTCAATCAAGAGACGGCGAAATATCAGGCGGTCGGGCCGGCGCCGGATCGAGTCGGCGGGATCAATTGGCGGGCCTTTCCGGTTGATCACTCCATTTTGGGCGCCTGCGCCTATGCGTTCGAAACCGAAGCCGGATGGGTCGTTTACACCGGCGATCTGCGGTTTCACGGCGGGCGGCGGGAGCGTTCGCATCGTTTTATCGAGCAGGCGGCCGCGCTCAAGCCGGTTGCGCTGATTACCGAAGGTACCCGCATCCAGGAGCCAAAACAGCGGTTTACGGAAGAAGACGTGCTGGATAGCGCCTTGAAGCTATCCAGCCAGGCGGTAGGGAGATTGGTGATCGCCGATTTCAGCATGCGGCATCTGGAACGACTCATCTCGATGATGCACGTTGCAAAAGAGGCGAATCGCCGGTTTGTCATCATGCCGGAAGATGCCTACCTAATATCCGCCGCCCATGAGGGCGCTGAGTTGGCCGACGACCGTATCAACCTGCCCTCCCTCGACGACCCGAACTTGCTGCTATACGAAAAATTCTCCTCCGCATCGCCGAAAACTTGGGACCGCGCATTAAGGGATGAGGTGGGGGATGATCGGCGGGTCAATGCGTCGCAGATCGCGGAAGATCCGGGGCTATACTTATTATGCATCGGCTTTTTTCAGGTCAACGAGCTGCCGTTTTTGGTGAAGCCGGGCGCTGCCGGACCGTACTGGATCATTTCAAATAGCGAACCCTATAATGAAGAGATGGAGCTTGATCTGGATCGTTTACGCAACTGGACCAAGGCATTTCAGTGCATGCTCCTGCCGTACGATCTACAAGGAAGCGATTCGGATGCCGACCGGCTGCACGTCTCCGGCCACTCATCCGGTGAAGAGATCATCGAGATGGTCCGACAAATCAACCCCAAGGTGGTCATCCCCATCCACACCACGCACCCGGAGGTATTTCGTGAGCGATTGGCCGAGATGGATATAATTTTTCCGGAAAAAGGCAAGCCGATCCGGCTATAAAACTAACTCGACCGTGAGAGTTCAGGTGATTTTACTGGGTGCCTCGTCCGGCCTGCCTGCCGCCAGGCAGACAACTCTTTTTCCCCATGTTGGGAGAGGGCTGGTGAATGAGATTGCTTCGCTTCGCTCGCAATGACACCTTCCCCCCTTGTGGAAGAGGGCTGGGGTGGGGTCGAACGAAAATCACTCCCATAAAACTGAATCCCTTCACTTGACCGGTCGGCTCCTTTTGTGATATTGTAATTTTACATGCTGTTTTATACCCCGCCGCGGACTCCGATTTCCTTTCCACCAGCGGTCCGAGCGAGGCAGGGAATGCGCTCCATCATGGTAAATGGGGCGATACGGTTGATTTGGTTGTCATTCAATGCGGTTCGCGACTTCAGATAGAAAGGAAATGAACATGCGCAAATCCCACTCAGTCGCTCAAAGCGGCGCCATTGATCAGATCGGTTTCACCCTGATCGAGCTTTTGGTTGTTATCGCGATAATCGCGATTATCGCTGCGATTCTCTTCCCCGTTTTCAGTCAGGCGCGCGAAATGGCGCGGCGATCAGTTTGTATGAGCAATTTGAAGCAGCTTGGCGCCGCTTTCGCCATGTACGCGGCTGATAGCGATGGCTATTTTCCAGCGCCGGGCGGATATGAGCCGGCCTGCCCGGTCAACGGCTTTCACGAGCAGTTGGTCCTTTCAGCCTGGGTGCTCTCTTCGGCGCCGGGGTTAGGGAACGACATCGGCGGAATCTATCCCTACGTCCGGCAGCGCGGAAACGGCGGACTTGGCAACCTGTACGGCTGCCCCGACGCCAAACCGGGTGTGGCTCGGATTTACGGTCCGGGAGCCAACTACGCTATGAACGACTATCTGCGGATGGTTCATCCGGGGCAGGCCAGCTATCCTCCCCGTTGTGAGCAGATGCCGGGCTGGTCGTGGGGCATCAATCCGGAGGCGATGGGGGCCTCTCCTTCGCGGGTGATACTGCTCTTCGAAAGCGCTCAGTATCGTGCCGGCAACGCCTATCGCAACGGCAGCCCTTTCTTCAGCGGTGGTCTCAGCGCCACGCCGCCGCTCTGCGTCGGCATGCCTCAGAACTACCACGCGCACAAGTCCCACTTTCTATTTTGCGATACTCATGTCAAGGCGTTAACGCCGGCCGCAACCTGGTCTGAGCGGGATCAATACGCCTTTGAGTACTTTAATTCCCGTTGCGCCGGCTTGCCGGAAATGCTGGCGTCCGGCTCCGATTACCGTTCCGGTGGAGAGGAGACGATGTGGGACCCGCAATCGGCTAACGTAGCCTATCCTTAATTTCCATTTTTGCGCCGCATTACTTCCGAAACTTCCGATACTGCTGCTCGATCTCAGTCGGAGACAGCGCGTAATCGTAAATTTTCACATTATCCAGCAGTCCGGTGAAATGGGCGGGATGATGTTCGTCGTAAGATCCCAGGCATAGCGGGAAATTGCTGGGTCGAATTGGGCCGGTGCGGTACAGCGTGCCCTCCTCTTTACCGTTTACATAGATACGCATCGTTTGGCCGTCGTAGGTGCCGGCCAGAAAGGTCCATTTACCAAGCGGAAGCGCCTCATTGGCCGTCAGATAGCCGCTCCAACTGGTAACCGGTATCTCAAAGGAAGGCTTTCCGCCTATCATGCCCATTCGATAGCCGGTATCCCCGCCGTCATAGATGCGGTTGATGAACCACTTATCATTCTGATCCGGCATATCCGTTTTTACCCAGCACTCAATCGTTATCCGTTTGGTGATGGAAAGCAAGGAACTGCTTTTCACCATCACCGCGCCGCCATTGCAAACCAGCGCTTCGCCGCTGATACCCCTTGCCCGCTTGGCTCCAATCAGCTCACCGCCCAGCCGATGGCCCGAATCGTCATAGGCCACTGGGCAGCCCTTCGCTTCATCGAAGCTCCACCAGCCGACCAGCCCCTTCTCATTCCAGCCGGGTTTCCGAACCAGCCGCTTCATCATCAGCCACAATTTCCACTGGCGGCGATGGTAAGTCTTGTAAGCCTTGTCGTAGGGTCCCATTCCGACATCCTGCGGCAGAATGTCGGTCTCAGGGGTCGCCGGCGGCGCATCAGCAAAAACATCCCGCACCGCGTCCAGATAACCGAATCCGTACATCCGATTAGGGGCGATGAAATGGCCTTCGCTCCACTCGTTCCAGTTATCCAGCAATAGCATTTTACCGCTCAGCTCGTCGGATGGCTGTGTGGCGACGAATGCCTTTGCTTTTTCCAGCAATGTTTTATAGTCACGGGGCGGTAAGCGCCACATGGTTCCCTCATCGTGCCAGCCCGTCCATCCCTCAGACACCGTTACGATGGTTGGCAGGATGTGCAGCGCGGCCTGTTGGTGAATATCTTGCACCTGGGCGGCAACGGCTTCCGATGGAGTTGGATTGTTCGGTATGTACCAGCAGTAGGGAAACACGTAATTGACGCCCAGGCTCTTCAAATAGCTCATATAGTTGGGATTCAGCTCGCGGTCTTCGGCCAGGATCGTCAACCCGGCAAAACCGGCATTTCGGCAGGCCTGGCGCATGCGGTCAAATGCCGCCCTTACATTTGCGATGCCGCCCAGCTCCGGCACCAAATTCTCGGCCCGGTAGATAAACAGGAGCGGCTTGTTGTCAATCTTAAGGTAGTTCGGGCGGTCGAAGTAGTTTTTAATCCAAAATGGGAGCAGATTGCTCATTAAATCGGCTTCGTTGGCGACTCCGGCGCCGCCGGAGTTTTCCCACATGATCGCAAATTTCAGCTTAGAGCCGTAGCGCGATTTAAAAAGAGCGTCAATCGCGGAGCTGAAATGGGTGGTCACCGGCCCGCCCGCGCTTGCTCGGTACCAACAGTAGACCATAAAGGATATCCCGTGCTCGACGGCCCATTTCGTCTGCCAGTCCGATACTTGTGGGTCCGCCTCATTGTAAAAGCCAAGCGCCGGCATTCTTTCGGGGTGCTGGACCACGTTTTCCCACAGATTGAGGTGATTCGTTTCCCAGAGCGGGCAGTTAAGCGCGCCGATCATCAGCGAGGTCTTTACCGGTTTTGGAACTGGGATATAACGAAGTGTTCTCATTTTCAGCGGCGGGAGAAACAACTGAGACATCTTCGCGATCGCCGCCGTTTGATGATGGAGGTTGATCCGCAGCGTTATCTGATAATGGCCGGGCGCTTTTGCCATGACCGCCCACCGCAATTTTTTCGCGCTCTGGGCGCCGATCGTAACAGCGCCGTTTTTCGGCCCGCCGAGCCGCTGAATTCCATCCGGCAACAGGAGCTCGGCTTGGACCGCCAGCTTTTTGTTTTGGAAGTTGACCAGGTCGGCCTTAATCACCAGCTTTCTCATCGCGCGTCCGAGCGGCGTTTCCGGCCGGAAATTGCGGATGAGTATGGGCGCCGCATCGGGTGGCGGGCCATTTCGTGTATCGGCGCTCGCCCGAAATTCGATGGCAATTATGGATAGTATAATCAGGGTGAGGGTAGTGGTTAAGCGATGCAAGCTCATCGTTTCCCCCTTTGTGATGTTTGATGGTTCATTCGAGGCGGAGGCCGCGATGTCCTGCACAACCCAGCGATGGATTTAGCGGCGTATCAATTGCCACCCGTTTTTTTGTATTTTGCAGCCATTCTCTTTCCCGCCCTGGTCTGCACTAATTAAATATGAGGAAAGTGTCTCACTCCATATTAGCACATAGGGGACAACTATTTCCATACAGTTATCCTGTACAATCCATATATGAAGAATGGGGCATGTTCTTTTACCCGCTTATCTGAATAATCACGAAAACGACAAGCATTATCCAGTGAATTGAACAGATGATAATCATTTATATAAGGCGAAAAAGCACGCGATTCTTGCGCATCGGTCTCATCCAGAAACAGACAATTCGCTAAACCGCTCAGTCTTCCTGCATCCGCCACATCATAACCAAGAAAATGCCAGTCTTTGGCAACACTCCGTGGTAACGTTTCGTCTAGATGCAACAAGGACTGCAGACTATTCCTGGATCGTAAATACTCATCCAGAGCGGCGTTATGAACAACGGTTATCCCGATAATCCAAAATGGTTTTGGAATTATATCATCGATTCGTTGGCAATAGCTTTGTAATTCCTTTAGACTTGCCCAGATATTGACAAGAGGACCAATCCCTTTGGGTAATATTTTATCTATGATGGAACGAGTGTTTTTACTATCCCATTCCAGATCGAATATGGATTGCCATACGTCAGTGTCAACTGAGAGTGGCTTGATAATATCTGTCTTAATAAGAGCAGCCTCGATCCGACAAAGTGGCCACTCATCCTGATGATTTATAAACATCTCACGGGCATCAAACCCGATTAGATGATCCACGGAGCTGATCTGGGAATGATGTTCAGGCATTCTATCTCCTTTTATTACTGGGGACGTTAAATATTTGGTGTAATGACCGATTTTGGGCACTGTCCCAACTTTAGTTGAAAGTTGGGACAGTGCCTGAATCTACCCATTGGCTGCGACACTCAATCTCCATTCCCCCACACCGAAACAACATATTTCTCATTTCTGAAATCCTCATTCTCACATAGAGACGACGTTGTTGCTTCGCATACTGGTGTGTGATAATAGCTAATAATTTCGATACAACCGATAACTATCCTATGACCATAATAGAGGATCACCCCTTGTCCATGTTCAAGATCGAGATTGGCAACCAACGGCTCACTTCCGAATCTCCAGTGCTGAGGTGCCAACACTTTTAATCTATCCCCTGTAAACATAAAAAAAACACTTAAAATTATAATCGTCGCTGCGCTCAAAGCAATTGCAAATAACCATCTGCCTCCTACACGAGATAATGTAGAATTGCTCGTAGATTTTTCCATGAGCCTCAGATCCTTACTGCTCTACAGAGGCATTCTGCGAGGTACGATCAAAAAGTGTGTAAATTGTTGAGTTAGATCAGGCGGTGGTATCCTTTCAGTGTAAAGGGGAAAAACGGTAGGCTGGAACCTGCCGAGAAAGGACACCACCTTGAATAAAGATACCACGATTGTACCGATTGAGCAACCGGTGTAACAGTTCAGTTTTGTGTGAGTGATTTGCCTGCCTGCGCGGGTCCACGCACGCAGACAGGTGGCGGCACTGATCGCCCCCCCCCATCCCAGCCTTCCCCCGCGAGGGGAGGGAAGGTGTCATTGCGAGCGAAGCGAAGCAATCTCATTCATCAGCCATCTCCCAATATGGGAAAAAAGATTGTTGTGAGGGCCTCCTGCTTAATTTGCCCAGAGAACTGAATTCATTCATTACTTCAAAGACAAGAGGTAGGCGGTTACCGATCGGGCATCGCCGACAGATAAGCGGTAGGCCGGCATCGGTGGATCCGCATGATGTCCCTTCGGATTGAGGCCGGTTTCTAAAAAGCGCTCCATTTCGGCCGGGCCCCATCCTTTTGGCAAGCCGGCAATATCCGGGGCCTTATCGGCCCAATCGGGGATCGGATGGATCGGCTTGAAGCCAATCACGCTTCCTCTTAGCCAGCGGTTTGCAACTGGCTCCCCTTTGTGGTTCATCGGAGTGTGGCAATCACCGCACATTGCTACCCTTTCAACCAGGTATTTTCCGCGTGCAATAAGCTGCCGGTGATCGGTTTGGGACCGAGGAAGCGCAGCGACAATAGCGCTAAGGAAGAGCAGCGTTATGGCGAAAAGGAAGTCGCCGCGAAACATCCGGCTTATCAATGATGTCTCCTTTCCTGCCGATTTTGGTCAGCCTTGTCTAAGGCAATCGGCAATAGAATGTTAGAAATTACCGCCTTACCTGCCTGAGAAAAAATGCTGTCTCTGTATCGAGCGGATGCTCACAAAAAGAGGATGTGCACCATCCTCTGCCTGAACTTACCAGCTACCTAGAGGAACCGGCTTCACCACATCACCGGGCAAGCTGTTAAATAAGATAGGGTCAACGCCGCTGGGCGCTCTCACGTTTCTGCCCCGGCTGGTGAAAATAGAGACATAGCCAGTGGGAAGCGTGTACTTGGCGCCCGTATTGACGTCGACGACCGGCGTCTGTCGGCCATAGGCTTCCATCCAACCCAGCGCAACGTGGTAATTATCGTTATTTATGGTGTTGAACTCTTGGCGTTGCATCCGATTAACGCTGTTGAATGTGTTCTCGATCATTTTTCGTCTGGCGGCGATATCCCCAATTGATCTCATCGCCCCATGCACGATGATATTACGATCCTTTTCATCGTTGGCCATCTGCTGCCTGATCCCCTGAAGATTGGCGCGCACCGACTTAAAAACGGCGAGGTACAGCGGGAGACGCTGAGAGAAAACTGTCGCCGGTGCCTCTGCGCCATAGGCGATCAAGTTCCAAAAAGTCGCGCCTGGCGTCTCAATTTGAGGTGGGGTTGTTATCACGATGGCGGCGCCTTCCATTTGCGTCTGACTCCTCCTCGTGTTTAAAGTGTAGGAGTATTTCACAACTCCTTGCTGCGTTCCGCGACCCGCCGCCGAATTGGGAGGCATAGGACGGTAATTCAATATCCTCATATCTCTTACATAACCGCCCGTTACCCGGGGGTACCAGTCGCGCACCACCTCTACCGGTGAAAGACAAGGCGACACAGCGCGCGCTAGCAGGGCAAGGAACGCTGGGGATTTCCCCAGCATTCGATACCCATCCGCCTCGTATTCATAAGTCTCCTGATCGGCAGGCACCTGCAGCGAGAAAACGAAAATCGTTTCATTTCTCGCATTCGTGGCCAGGAGATTCCCTCGTGAGGCAAGCATTACCGACCAACTCGCCGGAACCTTGATGTAATAGACTCCGGTGTTGACCTTCCGAAAGCTGACATTGCCCATGTCTATTTTTGGTCCGTTCAGAGCGGTGAATTTTTTCTGTGGAGTGCGCGCCACAAAAGCGCTGTTCGCGATTAAATATAGGGTACGAGCAACGCTAGGATAGAGATCAGCGCGGGCTAAGAGCAGAACCAAAAGCGTTCTCCCATCCTTGGTTAACAGAAATAATTTTTCTCTCAGCTTAGTCTTGTCATTATGGTAACCAAGACCGGTGAGCACGGTATCACATTCCGCCATTTCGCCATGTTGATCGGCCTTTACATTGAAGAATCGAACATCGGGGTGCAGTCGCTTCACTTCGGTGTAAATTTTATGAAGCTGCTGGAGGGCATTCCCTGACATCCCCGTCAGCGGCTGGAATTTCACTGACTCCACTCTGTTTGGGTTATAAATTGTAATCCCCCCGCTCGAATGCCGCTTCACCAGCCATCCTTTCGGACAATTTAACACTTGAGCGTGTGCCTGAATGGAGCTAAAGAGCAAGGCGCCGACGAACAATGCCGCAAATGTCCATCTTCTTCCCTTAACGCACATAGCCGTCTATCCTTTCCGCTTGATGCTAGCTAAGCCGCTTTCTCGGCAATGATCAAAGGGTATAACCCGGGCGTCTCGAGTTTCCGCACATCCTTAAACCCGGCTTGCTCAAACCAAGACTTTATCTCGCTGAAGGTAAAGGTATCGCCTTCATCGGTGTTGACCAGCATATTGACCGCAAATATCAGCGCCTGCGGCGGTCCGGTGCGCTCTTCGTTGGGCAGCATCTCGGCAACGACCGCTTTCCCACCCGGAGCCAATGAGTGGAACACTTTCTGTATTAAGGCGCGGTCGCGGCGCTCCCCTTCACTGTGCAAGATGTGTCCGAATATCGCAAGTTGGTGCCCCTCGCCGAAGTCCGCCTCCAGCAGGTCGCCCTCGACGTAGTGGTATCGCGCACCGACGCCAAAACGCTGAGTCACCCGGCGCGTTACCGGCAGAACCTCCGGCCAGTCCACCGCCGTCACCTGCACGCACGGTGATTTCTGGGATAAAGCGATGCTCCAGACGCCGGAACCGGCCGCCAGATCGAGCACTCGATACGGCGGCTTGATATCCTCAAGCTGAAGCCAATCGGCAAGCGCCTTGGCGGCGGAGTAGCTCATCGCAAAGATGTCCTCCACAAACTGACTGAAGAAAGCGCCGCCCTTTTCTTCGCGGTTCACCGCTAAAGTCGGTTTTCCAGTGCGAACCGCTTCCGTCAACTGAAGCCAGTTAGGGATCAACTGGCGGCTGATGTGCCGCAAGATACCGCCCTGAAAGGAATCCTTACTACTGACCAGAAAAGCGGCGCTTTCCGGCGTCAAGACATAACGGCCGTCTCTTTTACTTAAAAAATCGAGTGAGACCAGCGCGTTCATCAAGCACCGCAAGCCCCGCTCGGAGGCGCCGGTTGCGGCGGCCACCTGCGGGATGCTCATCGGTCCGGCTTCCAGCGTATCGAATATATGGAGGCTGATGGCCGCCTCCAGGATGAGGGGCGGGGCATATCCCCAAATAAGCTGCATAATGCGGTCCGGGGAGATCGGTTGATTGTTATCGTTCATGAGATTCTCTCCTTTGTTGAGGCGGCTCTCTGCAAGCCACCTCAAGCAATGTTAATTTAATAGAAACCTTCGATTAAGCGGTTGTTGAAAAACTCGCCTGAATCCGCCGCTTCGTCATTCCCGCATGGCTCCACTCCAGTGGAGTGGATGGCGGGAATCCAGTCCGATGCTAATGTTCTGGATTCCGGGTTCCGCGTTGCGGCCCCGGAATGGCGTTGCGGGGTGTCGCAGTATTTTTCAACCATCATTTAAGGCGAAAACTGCTCGTTGCCGGCCGGATAGTTCGGCAGCGGGTAGGCGTTGATCGCGGCCGAATAGGTGCTTGCCCAGAAATCGGGGGGACCTTGACTGGACGGCACCGGGTTGCTCACCGACTTAATCCCATGCTTCAGGTAGGCGGCAATCGCCCACAGATCGCTATCTGAATTATTGCGGATGGACGTCCACGGCATAGGCGGCGCCAGGTAGTGAGGAATGGAAGGATAGTTCCCGTGACCCGGCGTGGTTGAGGTGATCACAACGCTCGGAGTGTACGCCGGATCGAGACCGTACCGCAGCGCATTAAATATCTGCGTTTCGGTGAACCGACCGATTCCAGTCTGCTGGTCCGGCGTGAGGTTGGCTGCATAGGTCTGAAACGGTCCTATCTGGTAAGTCCCGGTTCCAGTTCCTCCGGCCGCCCCAACATAACCGGCAAGCCACTCCGGATCGGAGGGGTTATCGCTGCCGTTATGGTTGTGGCAGTCGGAACAGCCGGACGAGGTGACGATGGCTCGTCCCTGCAGCACTTGATTGAGGGTAGCGGGTCCGTTCGGCAGACCTCCGCCGCTACTGCTACTGCCGCAACCCGCATCGCTCAAAAGAAATGCGACACCAGCCACAAAGGCCGCGGTTCCAACCAGCAGGGCCGATGTCTTTCGCGCAAAAAGCTTGGCTTTCATGGGAATGTATGCCCTCGATTTCTTTAAGGACTTACGTAACCAGAGCCGCGCTGCGTTGGAAGAGGCTAAAACGACCACAAAGGCTAGACGAACTATTGATACTATAAAGATTACTTAAAAACCTGTCAAGATAGAAATGTTTATACTAAATCAAGATTTTGATATTTATAAAAGTGGAATTAGCCGACTTCCAGCCGACCTTCGAGCACAATTGTCGGGTGGTTGCAGAGAAACTCTGCAGAGTCCGCCGCTTCGTCATTCCCGCGAAAGCGGGAATCCAGCTCTCTGTCCGCCCACAGGCAGGGTTGCTGATGTTCATCTGTCATTGAGAGAAGCCGCGAAGCGGCGACGAAGCAATCTCCTATTGCCGAAGGGATTGCTTCGCTCCCTACAGTCGCTCGCAATGACAAGATTCCGAAGTATTCGGGTTTTCAGATAGAAACTCGACTGGATTTTAGGTTCCGCATTGCGGCCCCGGAATGACGATGCGGTGGGTTTTACGGTAATTTCAACAACCTCTCAAAGCCTATCCGCCAGCATCTCGCGTGCATGCTGAATCACGTGAGGTGTGATGTGGGCGCCGCCCAACATTCGGGCCAACTCCGCCACCCGCTCCTCGTCGCCCAGCGGCTGAATGGAAACCACGGTTCGCCCGTCCTGCTGGTACTTGACGATTTGATAATGGGCGGATGCGCGGCACGCAATTTGAGGTAGATGGGTGATGCAAAGAATCTGTGCGTTACGGCTGAGGGCGGCCAACTTTTCGGCAACCACGCTGCCGGTTCGACCTCCCACCCCGACATCAATCTCATCGAACACCATCGTCGGCAGCGACTCTTTACTGGCCATCGCCGATTTTATGGCCAGCATGATACGAGAGACCTCTCCACCCGATGCTATCCGCGCCAATGGGCGTAACGGCTCGCCAACATTGGGCGCAATTAAAAACTCTACCCGATCGGCGCCTTTGGCCGAAGGGCTGTCGTTCTCAATCTGCACCGCGAAACGGGTCTTCTCCATCGCCAGATCATGAAGCTCGGCAGTCACCCTAAAAGCAAACTGATCGGCCAGCTCATGGCGCATCTGTGAAATATCAAGACATAGCCGCTGGTATTCGGCCTCTTTGCCATCATACTCTCCTTGAAGCTCAGCAAGGCGCTCATCCGCATGTTGAAGCTGATCGAGTTCAGCCGATGCGCTTTCACCAAAGGCGATGATCTCCTCAATCGAATCACCGTATTTTCGCTTCAAGCGGCGGATGAGATCCAGACGCTCCTCGATCTCTTCAAGATGGGCCGGATCATCCTCCAACTGCTCCGGGTAGAGCGCCAGCGTTCGAGCGACCTCCTCGATCTCATATTGGCAGGAGGATAAGGTACCCGCTGCCTCCGTCAGCTCGGCGTCCATTGCGGCCGCCTCGCCAATGAGGCGAGCCGCCATCGCCAGTGATTCGAGTGCGCCGGCCCGCTCGCTCGACCCTTTTATCGCGCAGAGAGCGCTCAAAACGGTCTCCGCCAATCGCCGAGCGTTGGCCAGCCGCCGCGATTCGGCCAGCAGCCGGTCATCCTCGCCCGGCTCCAGCTTTGCCGATAGTATTTCAGCAACCTGGTACTGCAGCAAGTCAATCCGTTGTGCTCGATCGCGGCGGTCCGATTCCAATAATTGCAAGCGCGTTTTAATTCTTCCCAGTACAAGGTATGACTGGGCGACTTGCTCACGGAGGGATTTCAACGACGGTCCTCCCCACTCGTCCAACACATCTATATGACGATCCACCGCGAGCAGGGATTGATGCTCATGCTGTCCGTGCAGATCAACCAGCCACTCCCCCAACTCACGAAGCTGCGCTAAGGTGGCGGGGCGGCCGGCAATTCGGGCTGCGCTGCGACCTTTATCCTGAATTTCACGGGTAACCAGAAGGCGACCATCCTCCAAGTCGAAACCCCATTCATCCAGCAGCTTGGCGACGGGTGGGCTGCCAGATGGAATGTCAAACAGGGCATCCACCACCGCGTGATCCGCACCGGCACGAACCATATCGGCGTCGGCGCGGCCGCCCAGCGCTAAATTGAGCGCTCCAACCACGATGGATTTGCCGGCGCCCGTTTCACCGGTCAGCACGTTGAGGCCGGCTTGCAGCTCCATTTCGAGGCTCTCAATGATGGCAAGGTTTCGCACCGATAGAAATTTCAGCATCTTTTCATTTGACCAACTGGAAGTGGTTGCCCTCCAAGGCTTCGCTTCATTCTATTCCCGGTTTCAACTTCTGTCAAGAAAACGAATCGTATTCTTTGCCGTTGCTTTAGGAGGTTGTTGTAAAACCCGTTGGATCCCACCGCTTCGTCATTCCCGCCTGCCTCCGCTCCAGTGGAGTGGATGGCGGGAATCCAGTCCCCTGCCTGAGCAGTTGCCAAGGATACAGAGGTTCCCATGTCATTGCGAGAAGTCGCGAAGCGACGACGAAGCAATCTCCTCTTTCCCGTTGGGGATCGCTTCGCTACCTCTGCGGTCGCGCGCAATGACAAGACGGCTCATCGTTCAGGCGTTGGTGAACAATGGCACGAATTTTGCACCAACAGGAGAGGTGGCGTCACATTTTAAAATTTCGACCGTCTAACTTGACAAAACGTAAATTCGGGATATAATTAACTTAACTTCACATTTATCCTTCGCTATCCGGTCGGGAATGATCCGACCCGAATGGAAGACAAAGGGCTGATCCTATCTCCCGCCCCGTCTGTACAGAATGACCTGAGCGAAACATTTTCGTTTCATCGCAACGGTGCGATACGGTAATGCCGTTCAAGCAGAACAGTTCCATCCGATATAACCATTGGTTGTGGAAATGGAGCTCAATCGGTTACAGGGAAAGAAGCATCGGTTCATCAAGTTGGATAGAAGGGGATGACTACAGGCCGGTGTGGCAGGCGCCGGACTCTGCCTTCGCAGCGAACTGCCGCCTATCCACGCCGATTTCGGTGATGGGGGCCTCCTCATTCCACACTTTTCTTTTCCGAACCCGAATCATAAAACCAATACCGTCAGGTTCTTTCAAAAAGGAGAGTAATGCCATGCAACAACATCACAAGCGCGAGGGTTTCACCCTCATCGAGCTGCTCGTCGTGATAGCAATTATCGCGATATTAGCCGCCATACTGTTTCCTGTCTTTGCTCAAGCCCGGGAAAAAGCCCGACAAACGACCTGCCTCTCAAATGAGAAACAGATCCTAATGGCGATTATGATGTATAACGAAGATTACGACGAGGTGTACCCGGTCCTCCATTTTGCGCCGCATTGGGATGGCAACATCAACAGCGACGATCAGGATTGGAGCATCGAAAATGAGGTGGATCCCTATATCAAGGCGGGAGTTCCATGGGGGCCAACCCATTATGGCACGATATGGAACTGTCCTGACGACAGTATTGCCAGAGATGACTGCGACGGCGCGATGAACATCGGAACCGGCTTCGCGATCAGCTATGGCTTCACCACTTATAGTCCGACTTTGCCGATGACTGAATACGGCGTATTCGCTGATTGGTTCTCTGGGGGGAATATACAGTCTCAGGCATTAGCAGCAGTAGGGGATCCCAGCGACACCATCATCATGTACGAGTTCTTCAGCACCGAGAACTACTCCCGATTTGGAGCCGCCGGCCGATATAATAACGCTGACATTCAATGGTGGCCTTGGGTCTATCCAAATTTATTGGACCTCGGTCACATCTGCGATGGAGAGTGGTATTTCTCAATTGGCGCTCATAACGGCATGACGAACTTCGGATTTGCCGACGGACACGTCCACGCGCTCAATCACAGCAGCATCATGCATACGGTGAATGGCGTTTGGAACGGCCAAGCGCCCAACATGATGCACTGGAATGGCCAGTACCATTTACAGTAGATCTGCAATCACAAGGAGTGTAAATTGAGATAAGGCGTGGGCGGTTGTTGAAAAAGTCGCTGAATACAGCCGCTTCGCCATTCCGCCTGCCTGCGGTAGGCAGGCGGAATGGCGACTCGATGCGTCTTGCCGTGTTCTTCAACATCATCTTAGGCAGCCCTCCTTTACATAGGCGGACTGCTACCTTATGAATTACAATTACTGAGCAATTGACAGGGACTCACGGATTCAACGGTGATTTTAATTCTAAAGTTCCGTTCGAGAAAGGTTAGGATATTAGAGTGCAGAAAAAAAATGTGAAAGATGAGCGTTCGATCTGGAAGTGGGTCTGGTTGGGTGTTGCGGTGGTTGCGCTTGGAATAGCCGCTTTCTCGATTTTCCGAACGGTCAATCATTACGAGCCGCACGCAATAACTCATATCCACGTCGCGCCATTCGGTAAAGCGGCATGGGTGCGCGCCCAAAAGGAAAAGGGGGCATCGGCGCCCTCAGCTAACCCAAATGTGGATTTGGGTCCGGACGCCATTGGCCCGACCGCTCCACCCGGCAAGTAACCGTGCGATTTACAGCTTGACCCTCACTGGCGGAAGGAGCACTAGTGTTATGCACACTATATAGATTGACATCAGAACGGTTGTATGGGGAGATATGGTATGAACTCAACCACCTTCCAACAACCATTTTCAAATATGTAAAGAACCGTCATGTGCACTACACTAGGAGGAGGTTGCAAGATACGGTAACAACCCACCGGGCCGTCATTCCCGCGAAAGCGGGAATCCAGTCCCCTGCCTAGCAGCGGCAGGCAGGTATGCTGATTTTCTCCTGTCATTGCGAGAAGTCGCGAAGCGACGACAAAGCAATCTCCTCCCTCCCGAGGGGATTGTTTTGCTCCCTGCGGTCGCTCGCAATGACAAGACTGCGAAGTGCTCGGATTTTCAGATAGAAACTCGACTGGATTCCGGGTTCTGTTATGTGGCCACGCCGCTGGCTCTTGGTTAATTTTACGAGCTCTTAAAAATTTGGCACAAAAGATCGGGGCGGTTGCTGATCAGGCCGTCCACACCTCGCTCGGCTAGCATCTCCATCATTTCCGGTTGGTCCACCGTCCAGGCATGAACCTGAATGTGCCGGCGGTGCAGATCGGCCAATCGCTCGGCGTTGATGAGCGGATATTCAAAGCAGACGGCCGGCGTATCAATGGCGTCCCAGCGCTGAATTAAGGAGTCCTCTTCGCGACGGGATACGGTGAGTGCGAGGCAGATTTGGGGATCAATCTGCCGGAATCGTTGCCGGCCCTCATCCCCGGCGCCGGATACGATCTTCCGGCCCGGCGCCAGCGACGCCAATAAGCGCGCAATTTTATCTTCATGGCCGTCCACCTTGATATCGGCAACCACGCTCCCTCCGGTCTGAATCGCCAAATCCGCCAGCTCCTCCAGCCGAGGTACACCCTGGCTAGCGCCCAAGTCAACCTCGGCCAGTTGACCGGCGGTGCTCCCGGCAATCTCGTAACGCGCTCCGCTACGGTCGGTCACCTCCGGATCGTGCGCCAACACGATCACCCCGTCCGAGCTGACTCGGCAATCGCATTCAACCCAGTCGCATCCGAAGTCGTAAGCGGCGCGGAAAGCGGCGATCGTATTGGCCGGGAAATGGAAGGGCGCTCCCCGGTGCCCGATGAGTAGCAATTTTAAGCCCCTTTCAAAATCGGCTGGCGATTAGCGCGCAAGATTTCGGCGGCTACCTGCAGCGCCTGGTCGAAAACGAGGTCACCGGCGCGGATGCTCAGCTCACGGCTGACCAGCAGCGCATCGTCCGGCGATTTCATCGGAACGGTGTGTCTTAACGGGCGACGGCCTTGGAACTCGATCCGGGCTTCGGCCTGATCCTGGTTCGTATTTCTGCTGATCCGGAAACGAGCGCTGAGCGGCTGGCTGCTTTCCAACGTGATGGCAAAGAGCGTTTCATGCCTGCCGGCTTGACGGGTGCTTGGCGTGATGAGCGCTTCAATCAGCCCGTTATCCCCCTCAAAAGTGGCGCCGATTTGCCGCCCATCCGGACGATTGCCGCCCGGCTTCAGCTTCCAGTTTAACCGGCTGGCCAGCCATCCCACGGTATAGAGCGCTTGGGCTGGATTGAGTCCGTGCTCAGGCTTCGATGAGCCGAACTCCACCGTCACCCGATGGATGCCTTTTAGCTGCGGGTTCGCTTCCGGAGAATCGAAAAGCTGAGCGGTCAATTGTCGCCAGTCGGACATTCTCAGCCAGTTAATATCGCGAAAAGCGGTCCGGTGTTCCTTACTGATTGCCAAATCGGCCAGCTTAACCAGCGCTTCATCCGGATTCCGAAAATGGGCGGAATTCAGGATCACGCAATAAGAGCTGTCGGCTAACCGCTGAAACATCTTCCGCTCGAAGTCCATATCTCCGCGCCACCAGAGCGCAACCGGCAGATCGTGAATCAGGAGCGGCGCCGCGGCGCTGTGCATCTCCTCCGCTAAATCGCCGGTACCCAAGATGGTGATTTGCTCCCAGCAAAGGTTTCTCTGTGAATTTTCTTTGGGCACGCAGCGCGCCGATATCCAGGCGTTCAATGAGGGCGGCGCCGCCCGTGGACCCTCAATTAAAATAATGACCCGGCAAGGCGTATGGGTGGTGAGATCGCTGACTTGGGCATTGAAATCACCGATTGACATCTCGGACGGCACAAAAACGATCAGGTTTAAGGTGCAGGCTTTCACCGTATGGCTGGTTTCAGAATGCACAACCTGCCATAACTGCTTCAGCTCGTGCTCGATTTGAGCGACATCCACCGCTTTGGGTCGGTTTAGCACCGGATGTGGCTCACTGTAAACTGGCATCAGAGCCGCCTCCATTCCCGCCCATCGCGCTCCATGAACTCATCCGCCTCCTTCGGCCCCCAGGCTCCCGCCTCATAAGGATAGATGTTGGGCTTCGCCTCTTGAGACCAGAACTCCTCCACCGGCGTGATAAGCGACCATGAGGCTTCAATCCAATCGCGGCGCGCGAAGAGGGTCGAGTCGCCGAGCAGGCAATCGAGCAGCAGCGTCTCATAAGCGCTGGGCTGCTCGGCAGCCAGCGATTCATAGTCAAAATCCATGGTGACGGAGCGCATATTAACGGAGAGACCGGGTAATTTGGCCTCCAGGCGCAGCGAAAGGCCCTCATCCGGCTCGATTCGCATGGTTACCAAATTGGGCTCAAGCTGGCCGGTTGCTGAGTCTTTAAACAGTAACAGCGGAGCCCGCTTGAATTGAATGGCGATTTCAGTGCCCTTTTTCGTCATCCGCTTGCCGGAGCGGAGGTAAAACGGCACACCCTCCCATCGCCAGCTATCCACAAAAAACTTAACCGCGGCATACGTCTCGGTGCGGGAGTCTGAGGCAACGTTCGCCTCCTCGTGATAGCCGGGCGCCTCCTCACCGCTCACCCATCCGTGCGTGTACTGCCCGCGGACCGTTTTCTCAGTTATCGCATCGCCGGTAATGGGGCGAATGGCCCTCAGCACCTTCGTTTTCTCGTCGCCCACCGCGCCGGCATCGTAGTTGACCGGCGGCTCCATCGCGGTAAGGCATAAAAGCTGGAGCAGGTGATTTTGGAACATATCCCGCAGCGCGCCGGCGCCCTCATAATAGGCGCCTCGTCCGCCGATGCCGAGCGTCTCAGCCGCCGTGATCTGAACGTGATCCACGTAGCGGCGGTTCCACAGCGGCTCAAAGATGGCATTGGCAAAGCGCATCACGATGATATTCTGCACCGTCTCCTTGCCGAGGTAGTGATCAATCCGATAGACCTGTTTTTCGTCGAAGACATTGGCGACTTCGGCATTGAGAGCGCGGGCGCTATCCAGGTCATGGCCGAACGGCTTTTCCACCACGATCCGAACCCAGCTCTGATCGCCGCGCGCTGGTTTGGCAAGGCCGGCTGACCCAAGCTGGCGGATGATGTCGGGGTAAAGCGGCGGCGGTGTGGCCAGGTAAAAGAGACGATTGCCGCCGGTGCCGCGGTCATTGTCCATCTCTTTCAGCCGCTGAAGAAGGGTTTGGTAGGCGCCGGCATCCTTGAAATCGGCGGGTATGTAAAATAGTCCCTGCGCAAAATCCTCCCACACCGGCGATGAGGTGATATCCTCCCCTGCAAATTCGGCGATGCCCGCCCTCATCTCGCGACGAAAGTCGTTGTCATTCCACTCGGTGACGGCAAACCCAATGATGGTGAAGCCGGGCGGAAGCAGGCGCTGGCGCGCCAGGTTGAAAAGGGCCGGCATCAGCTTACGCCGGGTAAGGTCCCCGCTGGCGCCGAATATCACGATGACGGCCGGTGAAGGCGTATTGGCGATGCGCAATCCCTCGCGCAATGGGTTGGTAAGCTGGGCGGTTTGGTTCAATCCTTCTCTCCTTCTTTCATTTGTCGGGCATGCCGGCCGGCTTTTACATCCATAGTCACTTGACCTGTTTGCAAGAGACAAACCGGCCGCGATGTGCGAAGTGGTCTATTCCTTCTTCACCGCATGGCCGCCAAACTCGTTGCGGAGGGCGGCAATCACTTTAGCCGAAAACGAATCGGGTTGTCGGGATCGAAACCGCTCCATCAGAGATAGGGTAATGATCGGCGCCGGCACATTGGTATCAATCGCCTGCTCAACCGTCCAGCGACCTTCGCCGGAATCCTCGACGAAACCCTTGATGTCGGATAGATCGGGATCATGGGAAAAAGCGCGCTCGGCCAGCTCCAGCAGCCAGGATCGGATGACGCTGCCCTGACCCCAAAGCGCGGCGATCCGGTGTAAATCGAGTGGAAATTGAGAGGCTTTCAAGATCTCGAACCCCTCGCCGTAAGCCTGCAGCATTCCATACTCGATACCGTTGTGCACCATCTTTACGAAATGGCCGGAGCCGCATGGCCCCATCAAGGCGTAGCCGTCCGGCGGCGCCAGCGTCTTAAAGATGGGTTCTGCGACCTGAAAGGCATCAGGATTGCCGCCGACCATCAAGCAGTAGCCGATTTCGAGACCCCAAATGCCGCCGCTGGTGCCCGCATCCAAAAAGTGAATTCCCTGGTCGGCGCATTCGTTCCCCCGCC
The DNA here is from genome assembly GCA_021842405.1 of bacterium. Classification (GTDB taxonomy): domain Bacteria; phylum Armatimonadota; class Chthonomonadetes; order Chthonomonadales; family JAMCWF01; genus JAMCWF01. The sequence goes on along the minus strand of JAKBZR010000042.1, from coordinate 4,227 downwards.
GGATCGAATCCTTGTAGTTCGAGTTACCGCCGTCAATGAGGATGTCTCCGGGTTGAAGCAGTGCATTCAGCTTCTCGATGGTCGTTTCGGTGGGCGCTCCGGACGGCACCATCACCCAGACGACGCGGGGTGAGGATAGCGCAGCCACCAGATCGTCCAATGTCTTGGCCGGCTGTGCGCCTTTTGCCGCCAACTCTTGTGCTCGCTCATACGATATATCCTGAACCACAACCTGGTGGCCACCATTTAATAGCCGCTGTGTCATGTTGGCGCCCATTTTCCCCAGGCCGACCAGACCGATTTTCATAGAAACACCTCCCGGTAATGTGGTGATCTGCTGCATCCGAATTTGATTCCATTCTACCTCTTTTTGCCTGTCTGTGACAGGCGGGCCGGATTAGCCGCTTCACCGCCAATAAATTCGAGAGGCTAATCATTCATTCTTGCCGCCGGAACGATTTTTTGGTACACTGCAATCAAATCCTAAACGAAAGATGAGGCAATCCAATGAACGGTCGCGAGCGAATCCTGGCGCTGCTGGAAGGGCGCCCGATTGATCGCCTTCCCCTGATGCCCATCACGATGATGTTTGCGGCGGATCGAATCGGGGCGAAGTATCTCGATTACTCAACCAACTATCGGATTCAGGTGGAAGGACAGATTCGGGTGGCCGAAGATTTTGAATTTGACTACGTGAACACGATGTCCGACCCGGCCTGTGAAGCGGCCGATTGCGGCGCTTCGGTCCGTTTTTTTCCCAATCAACCGGCCGCCCTGGATGAGCAAAACTCGCTGCTGGCCGACAAGTCTAAACTGCTGAATTTGAAAGTTCCCGATCCAGCTTCGGAAGGAAGAATGCACAACCGACTTCAGGCGATTGCCCTCTTTAAGGAGAAGGTAGGTCGCGATAAGCTGGTGGAAGGGTGGATCGAAGGCCCCTGCGCTGAGGGAGCCGATCTGCGCGGCATCAACACCCTGATGCTCGATTTTTATGACGACTCGAACTTCGTATGTGATTTGTTTGAATACATACTGGAAATGGAGTTGAAATTCGCCAAAGAGCAGGCCGCTGCCGGCGCCGATCAGATCGGTATCGGCGATGCGGCCGCTTCGCTGGTCGGGCCCGAAATCTACGAGGATCTCATCTGGCCTTACGAAAAGCGGATGGTGGATGGGGTGCATGAGTTGGGGATGAAGGCACGCTTACACATTTGCGGCGATACGAGGCCGCTGCTGGAAGGGATGGGTAAGTTGGGCTGTGACATCGTGGATCTGGATTTCATCTCGCCGATGGCGATGGGACGGCGGCAGATGGGGCCGAAGCAGGTATTGCTCGGCAATATAGACCCGGTCCGAGTACTGCGCAACGGCGATCCCATATCAGTCTATGAAGCCATCGCGGAGTGCCACCGGGATTCGGGTAACCCTTACATCGTGGGAGCCGGTTGCGAGGTGGTGCGGGACACTCCACCCGAGAACCTAAAGTCACTCACTCGATATGCAAAGGAACATCATTAAAATTAAAAAATAATCGGCGTATTTAGGCAGGATTTCGAGCCGATCAAGTCTGATCTACCATCAGAATGTGAACCCAAAAACGGTTCGCTGTGATAAACCCAACGGGAGGAATTAATGACACACGAGGGCAAGATCAGAATTGGGATGATCTCCTGCGGGGGCAATGCCCGGCATCATATGGGGCAGCTCCTCAAGCTCAATGAAGTCGAGATCGTCGCATTGACCGACCCCGACCCGGCTCAGATCGCGGAGGCCAAGCGCAGCTTTCCGCAACTAAATGACCGTCCGGCCTTTAACGACTACAAACAGATGATCGCTCAAGTGCCGATGGATGCGGTGGAGATCAGCACCCCCCACACCACCCACTATGAACAGATTTTGCATTCGCTGGACAAAGGTCTGCACGTCCTTTGCGAGAAACCGCTCGTTTGCACGGTGGCGCACGCAAAGGATGTGGTGGCAAAGCTGAAAGCGAGCGGCAAAGTCGGCCTACTCTCCTACCAGCGTCACTATCAGGCCGAGTTCCGCTACATCCGCGAGCAGATCAGCTCCGGCCGTATGGGAGAAGTGACCTTCGTCAATGCGCTGCAATGCCAGAATTGGAAAAAGGGCACCAGCGGAAAATGGCGCCAGATTCCGGAGCTATCCGGCGGCGGACAGCTCAACGATTCGGGCAGTCATCTGCTCGACATTATCCTCTGGGTTACTGGACTTGGGGTGAGCAAGGTCTCGGCCTACGTGGATAATCTGGGCACCCCGGTGGATATCAACTCCGCCATCTCATTCACCTTCCGCAACGGCGGCCAGGGCAACATTTCGGTGGTCGGCGATTCGCCGGATTGGCATGAGGATTTAACCATCTGGTGCGAGAAGGGCTTCTTTCTGTTGCGAAATGGCCGATTGCAAATTTGTGATGAGCGGGGCAACCGGTTTTCGGTGGATCAGCTCCGCGGCGAATCCTTCCCGGATAAAAACTTCGTGGATGCGATTAAAGGGCGCGATACGGTGCATGCGACCTTCGAGGACGGCCTCCGCGTCATCGAGCTAACCGAAGCGGCCTGGAAATCGGGCAAGGAAGGCGGCACTGCGATAACGGTCGGCTAAAAAGTTCAATATTTCCGTAAATGTTGCACAAGCCGCAAAACTGGAGTGATCTCTGGAAACAGCTTGTGCAACATTTTTATGCTGCTGGGCTTGAAATTGCGCTCAGGCTGCCTGAAGCACTTCCACCGCCGGCTTTAGAGGGGCAATCGGCTCCTTTTCATCCAACCAAAGCGATTGGGGAAGCACATCGGATGTGATAACCATCTCGGTGTGGCGATGGCCGGCCGGAATGCGGCACCCGCTCCCAACGATGCAGTGATCAAGAATAACGCCGCGCCCCATTGTAACCCCGGGGCCGATTACGCACTCCCTCACGCCGCACCCTTCACCGATGATGGAGTTCGCGCCCACCACCGTCTGCGGTCCCAAATCAGCCTCTTTTCGCACCTCACAGCCGGACCCGATGTAGACCCTGCCGGAGCAGTGGGCGGTATGATGCACCCGCGCCCCTTTTCCAACCCAGATTCCCGGTAAAATACTCTCAGCTTGAAGGTCAACGGAAGCTTTCCCGTTCAGCACATCTCGGTGGACTTGCCAGTATTGGGCAATGGTGCCGATGTCGCGCCAATAGCCGTTGATTTTACATCCATAGAGTGGAGCGCGCTCCTGAACCATACGAGGGAAGAGCTGACGGCCGAAATCATAAGCGGAATAACCAGGCACCCGGTCCAGCACCTCAGGCTCCAATACGTAGATTCCGGTGTTGACCGTCCTGGCAAACGTTTCGTTGGGGCGCGGTTTTTCCAGAAATCGGGAGATGAGGCCGTTACCCTCGGTGCTCACGATCCCAAAACCGGTCGGATCTTCCACTTCGGTCAGCAGAAGGGTGGCATGGGCGCGGCGTTCCCGGTGGAAACGAATCACAGCATCCAGGTCGAAATCGGTCACGCCGTCACCGGAGATCACCAAAAAGGTGCCGGCGAGCATGGGGCGCAACGGCTTGATCGCGCCGGCCGTTCCCATCGGCGAATCCTCGATCGCATACTGAATGGAAACTCCCCATCGCGATCCGCCCCCGAAATACTCGATGATATCGGTCGCACGATAAGATAGTGTAATGATGATGTGCTTGAAGTGGTGGCGGCACAGAAGCCGAATGGTGTGCTCCAAGGTGGGTTGATCGAACAGCGGTATCATGGGCTTGGGCAGGTTTGTGGTCAATGGCAGCAGCCGGGTGCCTTTCCCGCCTGCCAGGATAACGGCCTGCATTGCGATTCTCCCCTCCGACCTTCATTGAATCGTCTACTACAACCCGTATTATTGGCAGCATGCAGGCGATCATTTAGGGATCGCCGTTATTCACCCCTCAACTCATAACTGAATTATACTGAGCGTCATAAATATGTGCGCATGCTTACGCTCTGTACGACAAAACATGCGCATACATTAACGGCGTTGTGTATAAGCACTCATCCGTTTACGGTTGTGATGCGGCCGAGTTGGTTCCCTGTTTCGCTTCAAGCGCTTGCCGTAGCTGCTGCAATTTTTGACGTGTCTGCACCGCCGTCTCCTGACGGCTCGGCGGAACCTGAAGCAGCGGCAATCCCAGCCGTTTTCGACGAGCGTTCTCGTGCTCCAGCGGGATCATATTGCCATGCCGAGCCG
>JAKBZR010000041.1 GCA_021842405.1 bacterium | reverse complement strand
AGGCTAGGATGGGGGTCGGCCTAATGCGCTCCCAAGCCCCCCCTTCTTCTCCCATGCCAGGATGGGGTACGAGTCAGTCAATGGAAGAAACAAGGGTAAATATTAGAGTACACCCGTCAACCCCCATCCCGACCTTCCCCCTGAAAGGGGGAAGGAGCACGGAACGGTTGCGAGGGGGGAGGGCCGGGGTGGGGTCGAACGAAAATCATTCCCGCAAAACTGAACTCCTTCCAGTGTGCTCCATTACGCCAAAGCGCCCATTTTGTGCTAAAATAGTATACAGATTAAGAGTTAAATTAACTGGAATCCCGGCGTTGGAGTAGGGAATAATGTCCCGCTTCAAGGCGGTTTCAATCTTCATTATCTTTTCCAAATCGGTAACCCTAGCTTTTAAATCATAAGGAACGGCTATGCCCAACGACAACGAATCCGGTAATGGCGGTCCCGCCGGAGGCCCGGAAGGATCCATCTTTACCATTGACATCGAGGATGAGCTACGCCGCTCGTACCTCGGTTACGCGGTCAGCACCCTCATCGCGCGCGCGCTGCCCGAATCGCGTGACGGCCTGAAGCCGGTACAGCGCCGCATCATCTATGCCATGCGGGAGTTGGGACTCACTCCGGCCAGCCGCCACGACAAGTCAGCCGCCATCGTCGGTGAGACGATGAAGCGGTTTTATCCTCACGGCGACATTGCTCTATACGATGCGATGGTCCGTATGGCGCAGGATTTTTCACTGCGCTACCCGCTGGTTGACGGCCAAGGCAACTTCGGCAGCGTGGACGGCGATCCGCCCGCCGCCATGCGATACACCGAAGCCCGATTGACCCCGCTCGCGATGGAGATGCTGGAGGATATAGACCGCGACACGGTCAATTGGATGCCGAACTACAAACAGGATGAGGACGAGCCGACCGTTTTCCCCTCCAAGTTTCCCAATTTCCTTTGCAACGGCGGCGAGGGCATTGCGGTCGGGATGTCCACTAAGGTCCCGCCTCACAATCTGCGTGAAATTATAGACGGGCTGGTCTTTTTGCTGGATCACTCCGATGCCACGGTCGGCGATTTGATGAAATTCATCACCGGCCCCGACTTCCCGACCGCCGGCCTCATCCTGGGCACGAAAGGGATTCGGGAGGCTTATGAAACCGGCCGCGGCCGCATCGTGATGCAGGCGAACGTCAATATCGAGCCGATCGAAAACGGCAAACACGCTATCATCGTCACCGAGCTGCCCTACCAGGTGAACAAGGCAGAGCTGATTGCAAAGATCGCGGAATTGGTCAAACAAAAGCGGGTGGATGGCATCACCGCGGTGGATGATTTCAGTGATCGTCACGGCATGCGGGTGGTAGTGGAGCTGAGGCGAGATGTGCAGCCCAGGCGCGTGCTGAACTTTTTGCTGAAGCACACTCAGCTTCGTCACACCTTCGGCGTCATCATGTTGGCGCTGGTGGATAACCAGCCCAAGCTGCTCAACCTGCTGGATGCGCTCTCCCTTTTCTTGGTTCACCGGCGCGAGATTGTGGTCCGCCGCACCCGCTACGAGTTGGGCAGGGCGCGGGAGCGGGCGCACATCGTGGAAGGGCTGCAGATCGCACTCAACTTTCTGGATGAGGTGATTCAGACCATCCGCACCGCGCCCGACTCGGCGACCGCCCGCGTGAGCCTGATGACCCGCTTTGGGCTTACTCAAATTCAGGCCGAAGCCATTCTGAGCATGCAGCTTCGCCAATTGACGCAGCTCGAGCAGGAGAAGATCGGCGATGAGTACCGCGGATTGCTGAAATCGGTGGCCAATTTGGAAGATATCTTGATGAACCCGGAGCGAGTGACCCGCATTATAAAAGACGAGTTGCGCTCATTGCGGGACAAATACGGGGATGACCGCCGCACCCGCATCGTGTTGAGGGAAGCGGAGGAGATCGGTGAGGAGGATGTCATACCGGAGGAGGATACCGTCGTCACCATCAGTCGCACCGGTTACGTAAAGCGGATGGCGAAGGATACCTTCCGCACCCAGGGGCGGGGGGGGCGCGGCAAGACCGGCGCCAACACCCGTGAGGATGATACAATTTCCGACCTATTCGTGGCCAGCACTCACCACACCATTCTCTTTTTCACCAATCGCGGCCGCGTTTACAAGCTGAAAGCCTATGAGATACCGCTGGCTTCCCGGACGGCGATGGGCACTGCTATCGTGAATCTAATCGGCATTGAGCCGGGTGATATCATTACCGCCTGCGTGCCGGTTGCCAACATCAGCGGCGAGGGGTATCTATTGCTGGCCACCATGTTCGGCGAGGTGAAGCGGGTTGAACTGAACGAGTTCGCCAACCTGCGCGCCAACGGCCTGAACTGTTTTGACCTGGAAGAAGGCGACGAGCTGAAATGGGCGCAATTGACCGACGGCGGCGCGGAAGCGATTCTGGTCTCTGAGAGTGGGAAATCAATCCGATTTAAGGAGAGCGACGCGCCGGTGCGAGGGCGGCCAGCCGGCGGCGTGCGTGGGATGGAGCTGCGCGGCCCGGACGGTAAGTTGGCCGATCGAATTGTCGCGATGGAGTTGGCACGATCCGGCGCTGAGCTGCTGGTGGTGGGTGAGAGGGGAATGGGCAAACGCACCGACCTCGATAGCTACCGCAGTCAATCCCGCGGCGGCAAAGGCATTATCACGATGAAGATCAACGAGCGTACCGGCAACATCGTCGGGGCGGTGGTGGTGGATCGTGACGAGACCATCTTGCTGATGACCGATAAGGGGATGGTGATCCGGGTGGCGGTCAACCAGATCCGCTCGACCGGTCGCAGCGCGATGGGGGTTCAGATCATCCGGCTGGAGGCGGGCCACTCCGTATCGGCCATCGCACGGATGGCGCCGACGGTTGACGTGGAGGAGTAGTGGGCGCCGATTTTCTTGGATGTGTGTGGCTCATAAGGCGAATGCATTAAAACTGAACTCTTTCCCTACCTGCCTATTTGGTACGCAGGTTGAGTCTCATGGCCACTTTCTCTATTTCGGAACGGTTACTAATACAAGGAAAGTTGAACACAATATGTCAGCAGAAAACCGGGATCTCAATGAGCCGGCAAGTTTACCTGAATTTGCTCGCCCAAATACCGGGCGAATTTTTGGCCGGCGTCACTTTCTTAGCGGTGCGGCGCTGGCGGGTTTGGCCTCAGCGACCGGCGGCGGTATCGTCAAGGCGGCAGAACCCCTTGACCCGCGCCACGATCCGGCTGTGCAAAACGATTACCCCTACGTGGACGTGCGCACATTCGGCGCTCGCGGCGACGGTAAGACGGACGACACCCGGGCCATCCAGAAGGCGGTGGCCTCGGTCGCCGCTCATGGTGGCAAACTTGTTTTTCCAGCAGGGGTATTCGTTGTATCCTCAGTCATAACCGTGGAATGCAATAATCACCTATGGATAGCGGGTGCGGGAAAAGACGTCACTTATTTGGTCAGTAAGCAGCCCAACGCATCTATTTTGTCATTTTCCGGCTATGTGTACACCCTTTCCGACATGAGTTTTCAAGGCTCGTCTGCAGCACGCAGCGGGTCGCTGCTAACCACCAGTTGCGACATCGAGAACATAACTCGGTGTACGTTCAGAGCTTACCACAACGGGATAAACGCATTGGGTAACCTGGGCCTCATCAGGGACTGTAGTTGGCGGTTGCCGCTGTCCACTGATTCCAATGGAATCATCGTGAATCACTACGCCGGAGGGCTGGCGGTAGATGGCGCGGTGATGTTTCCCAACCCCCCTACGGTTCCGGTGCCACACAGCGGCATACAAGTGCAGAGCTGTGGAGCGTTACAAATATCCAACAGCAATCTCATGTACCAAAACAACGATTTACTGATCTCGCCGCCCAAAGGTCAGGTGGTTGCGTCTGTGAACGCCATCAACACATTTTTCGATACCGCGACCACCGGCATCAATATCTCTCCACAGGGCGGCGCGGTGGTCCGATGTTCGTTCACGCAATGCTGGGCCAGCAGCCATTCCAAGAGCGGTGTGTCCATAGGTGGATCCGGCTATATAGATGGCATCCAGTTTATTGGTCTTCAGGCTAATTTTTGCAAGGAAAATGGCCTCTCGATAAACTCTCCGGCGACAAACATCATGGTAGAGGGAGGGGAGGGTGTTTCCAATAAAATGGCGGCCATCTATGTAGGCGACGGGGTAAAGGGAGTCATGGTGAACCATTTCTTTGGAGGGGCCGGATTTGGTGTTCCTGACGGCAACAACTATGGGATTTATATTGGTAAAGATTGCGACAACTACCAAATCGCCAACTGCCATCTTCTCGGCAACAAATCGGGCGCCATCCGTGACGACTCAATTTCATCGGCTGCGAAGAGAATCGTAGTTAACAATATGATATGAGATACTTAGTAATAGTTCAGTTCTCTGGGTGATTTAGGCAGCAGGCTTTACCCCCTATAGCAATAATCAACTCCCTCCCCATTCGGGAGGGGGCGAACGGAAATCATTCCCGGGGAACTGAACTCTTACGTACAGTTGGAGATTATGCCTCATGTTTCACGTCTCTGGTAATATTCGTATGAGGCGATGGCCGCTATTGTTGGTGATGGGAATGTATGCAATTGCGGTGGATGGTTCGCCGTCGTCCGGTTCGTTGCGGAAACCAGCGACGCACACGCCGTCACGAGCCTCCCGCGTCAAGCCAACAACACCCCCCATCTGGAGCAAGGTGCTTCGATGGACCCCTTTCGGTACTGGGATCCGCATTGACTACAACTCCAGCATCCATTCCGCTCCGCTCGATGGCGCCTATATATCTTCCAATTCGGTGACTCCTATCGGCGAAGGCGCGTGGCATACCTATACTTGGAAACTTACCCAGGTGGACTTTGCCGGCCGCCAAAACGCGGGCGCCGACCTACGACTGTGCGGAATGGATGGAATCGCCGTGCACCAGGTAACTCTCTCCGTGCGGCCACCGAGGACATCCGGCCATGAGCAAGACGGCCCTACCGCCAGCATTATCTTCGATACAGGACGCACTGGCGCAGCCGCCACCAACACCGATCACGGCATGGAACAGGTGGCCGCCGGCGGGGACATCGCCGATAGTAAATACACCTGCGGCTTAATCGCCGGCCGCAGCGCGGAGACATTCGCCAACAAGGTGGATTTCAGTTATATCTATCTACGTCTCAGTCGGCGAAGCAAGCTCTTCCTCGCCCGCCCAACGACACTCTACGCCAGCGTGACTTATGCGGTGACATCCGACACAATCTGGTCGGAGCGGACATTTGCCGGCTTGGCGGCTCGCGGCGTTCACTATGCCCAACTTTATATGGATTGGGAGGCGGTGGAACCCAGTCCCGGCCGGTTTGACTTTCGGATACTCGATCAGACGCTAGCCAATGCCGCCAGGGCTCACATTCGTATCATGCCGCTCTTTTTTTCTTCCCCCGTATATTGGGGTGGTCTTCCGAGGTGGATCACCCAATATGACGTCGGATCGTCCGGCGCCCCATCGCAAATGATCACCTGGTGGAGCCGCTTCAATCGCCGCTCATACTTCACCTACGTTGCCACCACCATTGCGCATATTAAGAATAGTCCTGGTTTCGGCGGCGCTTTCCTTGACTTTGGGTGGCTGGATTATATGTGGGGTCCGGCGCCTGGCAGCGGCGGATCTCACAATAGCAAAGAGGTTAATGGTTATGCACTTCAGGATGTGGCGCGATTCCACGTCTGGCTGCCGTCGCGTTACCATTCTCTGCGCGCCTTCAACCAGCGTTATGGCGTCCATTACACAGCTTGGGATGCGGTTCCCGCGGCGATACCCGGGCAAACGCTCTTCCCCGTTTATCAACACTTTCGCAACTGGAGCGTGATTGAAACGTATGGTCGTCTGACGGCGCTGGTTCGCCGGGAAACCTCGGCTCCTCTTTACTACTATGTTGGCGGCGGATTCTTCGGGGCGGGCGTCGGATTTAATCTTCCCGACACATTTTTCCAGCTCGCACGCCGCTATCGCGTCACCGTTTGCTTGGACGATGCGGATCGCACCGGTCTAGGACTGCTCTTTGGCAGCCTGGCTCGAGCCTATGGGGTGGCTCTTTTCAAAGAATGGTCACCAGGGGCCGGCACACCACCGTCCGCCTTTATGGCCAAATATCTTGGCCACTACGGATTTGGCGCGCCCGATGAGGTGGGGATGGATTTTCTCCCCAATCATGGAGGGTGGGGAATGGTTGTGCGCTGGATTCCGGTATTGAGCCGGATTCACGGCGCCTATCCGTTGCAGCCGGTGGCGATATATATTTCTTATCGGCCAGCTTTTATCAATCCGATAGGGTTGACCGGAATGTCCGGCCGGCTGGCCGATATATGGCGTAAACTGAACATAGCCTTCACCGTGGTTACCGACCGGGAGGTCAAAGCGGGGTTGGTACGCTTGAGTCAATTTCGCGCTATCTTACCATTAAACGGGCGAAATGATCATGCCATTACCGAGTACGCGGCACACGGAGGGCATATCCTGAAAAACGAATCCCAACTGGCCCGATATGCATCCCCTTACCTGACTTTTACTCCTTCCGATAATGGGGTGGAAGCGGTTCCTACGGTGGATCGGGCGGCGCGCACCGCCTGGATCACCTTCAGCGGTTGGCAGCCTGCTGCTCACCGGTATGTCGGTGTGGCCACCATCCATTTGAAGGGATTGGGCTTACCTAAAGGTTATTATTACCTGATGAACGCAGCAAATGGGAGGCCTATCGCGAGTTTTGCTACATCGGATGGGATACAGGCTCCCTTGAGTGTGGCTCCTGGCGATCTGGTCGTTTGGAGGATACTTGCCCGGCCGCGGCGCGATGCGCTCCCAACCACCCCTTCTGTGTCGGCAGGGGTGAAATAGCCTCTCTACTACAATTAGTGTAGAGGGCAAGGAGGCTCCATTCTTCCATAATTTACAACATATTGTTTAGTAGCAGCATCTATATTCGGTGTGGAAAACAGCTATTTTAATTTTTAATGCCTTTTTTCAACAACCTCATAGATAAACGAAAGGAGCCCTCCATGGCCTACAACGCCCAACGCGCCCTCGAGCTCCTGCGCCTAGGCACAGGTCAACCGGACGCTCGATTCCGCGAAGGCCAGGAAGAAGCCATCCGCCATATCGTCGAGGGACGAGGGCGACTGCTAGTTGTGCAGAAGACCGGCTGGGGCAAGAGCTTGATCTACTTCATCGCCACCAAGCTGTTGCGCGAATCAGCGGCGGGTCCCGCTTTGCTCGTTTCTCCGTTGTTGGCGTTGATGCGCAACCAGATCGCTGCAGCGGAGCGCATGGGCGTGCGGGCGGCTACCATCAATTCCGACAACCAGGACGATTGGGACAACGTTGAGATGGCGATTCAGCGCAACGAGGTGGATATCCTGCTGATCTCGCCAGAGCGCTTGGCCAACGAACGCTTCCGAACTGAAGTGCTTGCAGGTGTTGCGGCGCGAATCGCCTTGCTAGTGATCGACGAGGCACATTGCATTTCGGATTGGGGGCATGACTTTCGGCCACATTACCGCTTATTGGAGAGAATCGTGAAGACCTTGCCGGTAAATCTGCGATTACTGGCAACCACTGCGACTGCAAACAACCGGGTAATGGATGATTTGCAGGTCGTGCTGGGTCCCAATCTGCATGTCTCGCAGGGGGATTTGAACCGACCATCGCTTGCACTCCAGACCGTACGTTTGCCAAGTCAAGCGGATCGCCTTGCGTGGTTGGCGGAACAGGTGCCGGCGCTACCGGGTCATGGGATCATCTACGCACTTACGAAACGTGATGCTGAGATTGTTTCCGCATGGCTGAAATCTCGTGGTATTCGGGTTGAGCCTTACCATAGCGATATCTCCAAGGACAGCAGTATTCAGAGGGAAGAGGCTTTGTTGGCGAATCAAGTCAAGGCGCTTGTGGCTACCACAAAACTGGGGATGGGCTTCGACAAACCGGACATCGCGTTCGTGATCCATTACCAGACGCCGGGATCGGTTATCGCCTATTACCAGCAGGTCGGGCGTGCGGGGCGTGCGCTGGATGCGGCCTATGGGGTGTTGCTCAGCGGTGCAGAAGAGACGGAAATCACCGACTTCTTTATCGAAAGCGCCTTTCCCACGCGGGATGAAGTACAGCGGGTGCTGGAAGCGCTGGAAAGTGAGCCTCGTGGTCTTTCGATTCCGGAGCTACTTGGTCGGGTGAATCTCAGCAAGGATCGTATCTCGAATACCATCGCTCTACTGTCACTGGAGGCGCCGGCACCCATTGCCAAGCAAGGCACGAAATGGCAGTTGACCGCTGCAAATCTGAGCGAGTCGTTCTGGCAGCGTGCGGAGCGGTTGACTGAATTGCGGCGCAACGAGCAGCGCCAGATGCAGGAGTACGTGAACTTGAACGATGGCCACATGGAATTTCTTATCCGTGCGCTCGACGGCGAGCCGAGCAACATCGTTCCTCCAGCTTTACCGGTCCTGCCGACATCTATTCAGCCCGGGCTTGTCCGTGAGGCGATGGTTTTTCTGCGTCGCACCAGTCTTCCCTTCGAGTCGCGCAAGCAATGGCCAGCAGGCGGAATGCCGCAGTATCAGCTCGGCGGTCGAATTGCTCCAAACCTTCAAGCACAACCCGGGAAGGCGCTGTGCATTTGGGGAGATGCCGGATGGGGTAGCCTCGTGCGAGCGGGTAAGTACCGGGACCGACGCTTTGCCGATGAACTGGTGGAAGCCTGTACGAAGCTCGTGCGAGAGTGGAACCCACAACCGGCGCCTACCTGGGTGACCAGCATTCCGTCGCTTCGACACCCCGATCTGGTTCCGGGCTTCGCGCAGCGGCTGGCTGCGGCCTTGAACCTTCCGTTTCATCCGGTATTGGAGAAGACCGACAATCGGCCAGAGCAGAAGACCATGGAAAATAGTGCTCAACAAGCACGCAACATTGATGGCTCTTTGGCGATAAATGGACAACCACTGCCCCCTGGTCCCGTATGGCTTGTGGATGACATGGTGGACTCGCGCTGGACGTTGACGGTTGCGACATGGCTATTGCGCTCACACGGCAGCGGCGAGGTTTTTCCGCTGGCGCTTGCGCTGACAGGACATGAGGAATGAACACATCACTCTCCCCAAACGCGCAGGCAATCCTGCTGCTCACTGCCCCATTGATTGCGGGTCGCGAGAATTCTTCTTCCGACTCATTGACGCCGAGTGAGTACAAACGGCTCGCGCAATTTCTCCGCGAAAAGCAACGGCAACCGGCTGATCTGCTCTCTCCCGATGCGCTGGAATTGATCAGCGAGTGTCAGCCGCCTATCGCCAGTGATCGCTTCAAGCGCTTGCTGGCCCGCGGCTTCCTGTTGAGCCAGGCAATCGAGCGCTGGCAAACACGAGCAATCTGGGTGGTAAGCCGAGAAGATGGTGAATACCCGAAGCGACTCAAGACGCGGCTCGGGGATGATACACCGCCGATTCTTTACGGATGTGGCGATGCCGCGCTTTTAGAAACGGGAGGATTAGCCGTCGTCGGCTCTCGGCACGTGGACAACGCATTGCTCGAATACACAAAGAGTATTGGTCAGCTTGCAGCCAAAGCAAGGCGCACTACCATTTCAGGCGGTGCGCGTGGGATCGACCAGGCCGCTGTGCTCGGCGCACTGGATGCTGGCGGCAAGGTGGCGGAGGTCTTGGCGGACAGCCTCGAGCGAGCGGCGCTGAACCGCAAGTATCGCAACTCTCTGATGGATGGGCAACTGGTGTTGATCTCGCCCTATGATCCCTCAGCCGGATTCAACGTGGGGAACGCCATGCAGCGTAATAAGCTGATATACGCACTGGCGGATGCGGCCATGGTGGTCAGCTCAGACTATGAGAAGGGCGGGACTTGGTATGGTGCGGTCGAGCAACTGGAGAAATTGCGGCTCGTGCCAGTTTATGTCCGCTCGGTTGGGGAAACCGGCGAGGGGTTAATGGCGCTGCGACACAAAGGCGCATTGCCATGGCCAAATCCGGAGACACCGGCAGCCCTAGCGGAAGTGCTTGCGGCTGAGGTAGTTCCGAAGAAAGGGGAATCCGGGCAAAAGGAGATATCCTTCTCGATTCGCGATGAACATCGGCCATCCCACGATAAGGCATCGAATTTAGCCCCAAGCGATATACCGAAAGCTCCCCATTCTATGGAACAAACGTTGATTCCCGCTGACGAGCGTTTTGCCAAGGTTCGTGAGTTGCTTGAGAGGATGACTACACCCAAAACGGAAGCCGAGGTAGCTGCCGATTTACAGGTGAACAAGAGCCAAGCAAAGGCATGGCTGCAGCGCTTAGTTAATGAAGGGGTGCTCGAAAAACTCTCCCGGCCCGCCCGTTATCGCTCTACTTCATCTCAGCCATTATTGTTTGATCGGGAAGATTGAACCAGATGCCCGCGTTTACCAAATGCACCGCCGGGTCAGCCGCCTTCGGCTGGCAGATCGCGGCCGCGCTTCGCTCGCAATGACATGTTGCCTCACGAGCCCCGACTGTTGCGGCGACCTTTCTTTGGGCAGAGCTTCCAATGTCTTGGGACTTAGCTTGCGGGTGTCTGTTTTATCCATCTGTCACTGTAAGTTTTGTATTTATATATTGTGTTGCGAGAATAATAGTTTAGATTATTGTGTTCATTATAAATCTATTAATTCTCACCAGCTAATTCCAGCAGTTTCCCTCGAAAGTATTGAAAACTTGGCGACTGGTTGTTCTCGACACTCATGTGGGGAGCAATTGCTTCCGCCCATTTCGATTTTTCTGCTCCAATTTCTTGCCAGCCCTTTTTGACTAGTGCTGATGCTCCACCTTGGTAAATGGCATCTGCCATTTTCTCCCATGTTCCGCAAATGCTATCCCTCTCATATGAATTCAGAACAGCATCTCTAGCCTTCGGATATGCAGCTTTGATTGCAGGTAGGTCACCTAAGAACCATGCTTCACTTTCTTCTATGGCGATGCAGAAGCGGGTTTCAGGCTTTGGATTGCAGGCATGGAGAATATCACTCAGTTCTGCGCGGAATTTCTTCAGACATTTATCATCGAGATCGCATACAAAAATTAATACTGCCTGAAAATTCTGGTAACCTGCGAATGTTGATCCATATCCTTTTATGAGTTTCGGCAGATTATCCAACAATAAGCGTTTTTTTGCATCTTTCGGATCACTCATTTTCTTCGGGATTCTACCAATGCCCTTATACGAATGTACAATAACAGTATGTGAGTTCCCAACAATTTTTGGGATCAGGATATCGATCGCTTTCTTCCCTGATTGATCCTCAACGAGTATCTCGAAATGCATCGATTCACCTCGCATCCAGATAATCGCTGTACCACAGTCCACCCAAGGGAAGACCTTCTTTGACCATGTTTCGTACAATCACATCGTCGCTGGCCCGCTTAATGGTGGAAAACCCGTCATCGCCTTTTTCCAGAATCCAGACCTCTTCCGGCGACAACGCATCAACAAAATATGGCTGATGAGTAGTAATAAAAATCTGCGAGCCAGCCTTCTGTCCAGTAGAGTGGGTACGAAACTCCATCGCCAATGACTCTAACAATTTATGGTAAAGCCCATTCTCAGGCTCCTCGATACAAAGGAATGGCGGTGGCGATGGATCTTCGAGAAGCAAAAGGTAAGCAAAGACTTTCAATGTTCCATCGGACATTTGTTGCGAGTAGAAAGGATCTTTGAAACCTTTATCATTGAAACGCAGCAAGAGACGGCCATCTGCTGTCTTGTCTGTATCGATTTTCTGAATTCCGGGAATCCTGGCGGCAATGCGGTCAAGAATAGCCTGGAACTTTTTTGGGTGTTCGCGTTCCAAGAACTGAACGACATTTCCAAGATTGTCACCATGTATATTCAGATGCTTCTGAGGACCAGCAAGCGGTAAACTGCGCGCCGCGTCGGGCGTGAAATAGCTCAGGTACCATCCCTCAATGAATTGCCGGAACGCCGATATTCTAGGATGTTGTTTGAGTGAACCGAGAGTGGCTATGCCAAGTTTACGCCTATCTTCGAGTTCCACGACCTCAGTTTCCCTGCTCTCCTCCTTGGTTTCGCCTTTCAAAATGGATTCGATTAGAACGGTCAAATCAAACTTCTCTTTATGCTCATCAATCTGACGACCTTCTAATTCACCTCTCCAGACAACACCTTTTCCATCTTCCAAAACCAAGAAGGAAAACGGCCAGCCATGCATTTGGGTTTTTCGGCGCTGGCGGAGTCTCTCCTTTTGCACATATGGCCTGCCGGTTAGATCAATTCCGACAGCCAGTTCATACGTAATAGGTCGGGCGGCCCTATCTTCCCTGTAATACACTTCAAACTCAATAGGACCTTGCTGATCCTGCGACCTGATACGTGCGAAACCACCCCGCCCACGAGAATCGCAGGCTTCTTCCACCCCTAAGCGTAAACAGTCGGCTAAAAAGCCAAAGGCATCGAATAACGAACTTTTTCCTACCCCATTCTTGCCTATGACGGCTGTCATAGGTGTCAATGGTTCAGCTTTTTGAAGATTCCATAGTTTGCCTAGTGTAATATCGCGTAATGAACGGAAATTTTTGATCCGAATTCCTTCTATTCTAGCCATTTAAACCTCTAAATATAATTTTCAAATCCGAGTTAATATGTTGTTAATAATAATTGCCCAAAATATCATAACTATTAATATGCCAATAAGTATTATTTTGTTCATCGTTATTATTTTTCTGAATAATAATTTATCCTAACGTGGTATAATTAAAGAGATAAACCTTCAACTCTATCTCTTCACACTAAATCATCTACTATAACATATCACAATTAGGCGAAGAAATCAAGTTTTGGCCGGCTTTTTCCACTTTTTTGGCAAAACTCGACGCCGCACCACGCACCGCGGCCGATGCGGCGCGGGAGCGCCGCTGATATCCCCCCTAAAACCTCAGCAGACGCAGCAGCAGCGCGCCGATCCCTAAAAATGGGAAACCGGTCGAGCGGCGAACCGGCACCTGGATCAGGTCGCCGGAGTGGATGATCGGGTCGGGCAGCGCGCCGGAGGCCACATCGCGCAGGTTGATCGGGACGGTTCGGGCGGTGGTGGGGTCGTTTAAAAAGCCCTGCAACAGCAGTATCTTGCCCGAATCGGCGTTGGGCTTCAGGCCGCCCGCGTTCTTGATCGCATCCGTCAAGGTGACCGGCCCGGTATAGGGGAAGGTGTGGGGAAAAGCCACCGCGCCCATCACCGAGTACTTCAGGCCGGTGTCTTTGGTGTTGGCGAAAAGGGTGTCCTCCGGCTTCAGGGTCAGGTCGTTGACCGGATCGCCCTGCTCCGCCTTCAACGCATTGAGGATGAAGACCTTGTTGTCCTCCAGCCTCCTCAAGATGAGGTCGGTGGGATCGGCCGCGCTGGTCAAGCCGCCGGCCGCGCTCAGGGCGTCACTCACCCTCATGCCGGAATGGTAGGGGATGTTGCCCGGCCGCACCACCTCACCCAGCATCGCCACCGTCGGCGCGGCCAGCTCCGTCTGAGTAAAGGAGGGAACCGTAATGTGGTCGTTCGGCTCCAGCAGGGGATCGTCCGCCACATCCACCGTATTGCCGGTCGGGTTGAGAAAGCGCTTGAAGTTCACGATGAGGTGGCCCGGTCCGCCGCCCACGTTGCGTCGGAATATCTCGATGTGGCTGAGGTCGGCGTTAGGCAGATAGCCGCTGATCGCCAGCGCATCGGAGAGGCGGGAATTGGTCGGTAAAACCACCTCGCCGAGCCGAAAAACCGCCCCATCCACAAAGACCTCAATCCGCGGGATGTGCGCGATGCTCACATCCACCACCGGCTCCAAAATATATTTCTTGAGCATGTCGGTGATCTTCACGGCCGCCTCGGTGGTGGTCAGTCCGGCCACCTGAACTCTATCCAGCGGCTGCTTCATGATGTACATCTGGATCGAGCCGTCAGCGGCGACCGTGTAGTTGCGGCAGAGCTCCTTTTCCCGGAAGGCGTTGACGGTGACGGTGACGGCCAGCACGAAGTGCGGCTTGATGAGGGTGCCGGGCAGCGCGAGCGGGTCAAGGGTGTCGCTCTGAGCGTGGGCGCCGGTTGAGATCGCGGTCACCAGTAGCGCAATCGAAACTATCTTCAGCTTAGATATGAGGGAGAGCATTTCATATTTTAGATTATGGATTTCTGATTTTGGATTTTAAATTTACCGTTTAGATTTTGGATGATTTAGACAGTTTTTGCAACCGAGGCCGTTTGGATGAATTTGCGGAAGCCGGTCTGCTATTCAGTAATTTCGCCGCCTATCAATCGGGCAGCAGACCTAAAACGGCCTCCGCCGCTCGGCGGGCGCCGTTTTCCGGCGCCATCGCCATCCCCTTTTGCGCCATCTCACCGGCGGCTTGAGGATCGAGCAGTCGTGACACCGCCTGTTGAATTGCGGCTGGTGCGAATTCCTTGAGATAGATGCCGGCGCCCGCCGCCTCGATTGCGGCCGCGCGCGCCTGTTGGTCATCCACCGTGCGAGGAAATGCAAGGAATGCGGCTGGCAGCCCGAAGTGCAGCAGCTCCATGGCGGTATTGTAACCGGCCGAGGTGATCGCCGCATCGAACGCGGTGTAGTACTTGGCGACCGGGTAGGCGTAAACTGGGACCCGCCTCGATGAGGGGATGACGGCCCCACGGTAGAGTGGCGGTGAGGCGATGGCCAGCATCGGTCCGCTCTTCTCATCCATGGCCGCCGAAACCGCCTCGATGGAGGATTGCACCTCTTCATCACCGCCGCCGCCAAAGGAGACGTAGATAACCGGCTCACCCTCCGGCAGGCCCAGTTGGCGCCTCGCCTCCGCCTTCGGCAGGGCCTCCTCACGGCTCCGAATGATGATCGGCCCCACCCACTCGGCCTTTACCCCTTCCGGCGTGTAGATGGCGACGCTCTTCGGCTGATGTGGAACGATGGCCAAATCGTAGAGCGCCAGCGTGTTTTGAAAGAAGGGGCTTTGCGCTACCTCGGCCCGCTGAACCCGGTAGATGAAAACCTTGCGCGATTCCCAGCGCAAAACCGGCAGCAACTCCATAATGGCGCCGGCAGGAAAGGTATCCACCACCAGCAGATGGGGATGAAAGGCGGCCAGCAAGTTTAGGGTAACGCCCTGAACCATCCGCGCGTAGGTGGCCGGTCGAATGCCACCCTCGATCCGCAGCGTTTTGGAGGGAACCTTGAAAGCAACAAAGCCCTCCCGGTAGATGACGTCCTCCGCTTCAGATGAGGTGAGAAATACGATTTCGGCATCCGGTGAGAGGCATTTGACCTGCCGCGCAATGGCTAGCAACCGCGTCACGTGCCCAAGCCCAAGACCGTCCACCGCGTAAAAAAGAACTCGTGGAGCCTTCATTTCAATATACCTGCCAGCGGTAGGCAGACGGGTATGACGAAGCGGCGCGCACCAGCGACTTTCTCAACAGATTCTTAGGATTGGCTGCTGCCGAAATCGGCCACCCCGGCGCCAGTGTCACCGGAAGCGCCCTGGAAGAAATCGGTCTCGCCGGCTGTATCGGCCGGGCTGCCGAAATCGGCAAAACCACCCGCCACACCGGATGAGTAATCCTGATAAAAACTGTGCTCCGGGTAGAAGGCGTAATTATTACCCCAGCCCCACCCGGGCTGGTTCCATCCCCAAAACATCTGATTAATCATATACATGCTGACCATATCGCCGAGAAAGGAGCCGCTGCCAAACCCGGAGGAGTAATAATTGTTGTACGGGTTATACTGGTTGTTCGCGTACCAGGGAACCATCTGCCCGTTTACATTGAAGGCGCGGATATTCGGCATTTGGCCCGATTTAACGGTATTGAGGTCATCGGCGCAAGCCAGCACTTTGCGTTCCTCACCGCCGAGGTTCACATTGACCGGCGTCAACTCATTTAAAAGGGCCGGCTTGGAACAAAAGAAGCAGACGCCGCGCTGCTCAGTCGGTACCTTGTCCCAATCGGTTGTGGCATTGGATGCAGGAGCCGTTGCTCCGGTTGCCACACCGGCAGTTGGAGCGGAATCGCCTCCCAGCGCGCGGCGGGCGCTGATCAGGTCCGCCTCCGCCTGGTCAAGCAGCGTCTGAACGCGCTGAAAATCGTACTCGCTGCTCGCTTTCACCAGTAATTGGGATGCTTCATCCAGCTTGGTGCCCGCCGCCGCCCTGGATTGACGTGCGATAGCTACCTGAGGGCCTTCAGTCGTTTCAAGCTGATTGGAAATGAAATTAAATTGATTGACGACCTGCTCCCTTTGCTTGGAGAGCTTCTCACGCCGGGCGAGGGCGGTTCGCCGCCGCGAGACGGCCGAAAACAGGATCGCCAGCACGATAATGATTGCGACAATTCCGAATACGGTTCCCCACGCGATGGTGCTCCGGGTCGCGCCGGCTTTTTCGTCGGCCGCCAAGTTTTGCGCGAGCTGCGCCAATCCGGTGGTGTAGTCACCGCCCTCCATAATGGGCGCCACTTTGCGGGTTTCGCGGCCAAGGGTTGAGATTGAGATGCCCTGCGCATAGGCGGCTACCCCTCGATGGGATGCTAGGATGAGGATGCCCTTACCCAAGCTCAGATAGTGGTGCAGTCGCCGCGCCGCTTGCATTAAGGAGCGACCGTGAATTTCGGAGTTCAGCACCACAAACTTGACGGCAAGCGGTCGCAGTGAATCGGCGGTGGATTGGAGCCGGCCGGCGTCCGCCTTAAAGCCGGGTGATAGATAGACATCACTTGTCTGCAGGGCGGTCACAATATTTTGCTCCTTAGACGAGGAGCGGTGATAACCTCCGGTTCCACCATGATTACCCGTCGAACCCCGATTGATGTCGGCCTGAGTCTGGCTCAGAATCTGTTGGTATTTGGCAGGGGAGGAGGCGAACGAGTCGGTTGGGTCAATCCGACCTGCCTTTTGAAATGCTTTCAAGGCATCGGGATATCGCCCCAGCTTGCGATCGGCGAAACCCAGATGCCACCATGCCTTGGCGTTGTTCGGGTTTTCTTGGGTGGCCTGCAAGAACTTTTGGGCAGCGGCCGTGTAGTTCTTCTGCTGATAGAGCGCGCGGCCTTCCGATAGCGCATCCGCTTTGGCCAGGCTCGGCAAAACGGCCAATATTGAGAGCCAAATGCACCACTTTGGTAACCGGTTCAACATCATATCTCCTCCCAGGTCGTTCTTCGTGGAATTTCAATGCGAGCGTGAATTCAGTCAGGCTGCGCCGCTTTCACAATTAACGATCAACTTTGTCCTGAATTATAGCATAGCGGTAGGGACACGGCATGTCGTGCCCCTACCTACATAGGATAGGGGAGAAGGTCAACAGGCGGACTGTACGTCTGCCAGCGTCTTGCTGAGCACCTCGGCTGAAGTCACGATTTCCTGTTGCTCTTCGGCTGAAATATGAATGGGGATGCGCTCCACCACACCGGATCGGCGAACGCGGGTCGGCACCGAAATGCAGAGGTTTTTCAAACCCCATAACCCGTCTTGCAGCGACGAGACCGGCAAGACCCGATCAGTGTCGAGCAGAATGGCCTCCACCACGGCGCGGGTAGCCAGTGCGATCGCCCAACCGGCGCCGCCCTTCATCCGGATCACCTCGGCGCCCGCCTTCTTGGTCATCTCAAAGATGGCGCGCACCCCGCCTTCCTCGTAGCCGGGGAAGCTTTTCATAGGAGTGCCGTTGATGCTGGCCGTAGACAAGATCGGCACCATCGAATCGCCGTGCTCTCCTAGTATCAGCGCCTGAACGTCGGGCGCGGCGACATGGAAATGCTCGGCCAGCAGCGAGCGAAATCGGGTGGTGTCCAGCATTGTGCCGGTGCCGATCACCTGCTGAGCCGGCAGACCGGCCTCTTCCACCGCAATGTAGGTCAGGATGTCAACCGGGTTGGAGACCACCACCAGAACCGTGTTCGGGCTGAAGGCGCCGCCCGCCCGCGCCTCCTTCAAGATGGTGCGAAACATAGATACGTTGCGGTTGATGAGCTCCAATCGGCTCTCATCCGGTTTGCGGCGTAAACCGGCCGTAATGACGACCACGTCGGAGTTGGCGGCGGCACTGTAATCGCCCGCCCAAATTTTTTGCGCACCGGCCAGCGCAGCGCCGTGGCGGAGGTCTAACGCCTCACCGGATGCCAGGTCGGGCGCCGCCACATCAATGGCCACCAGTTCCTTGATGATGCCGGAGCACTGCAGCGCGAAAAGCGTGTTGGAGCCAACCCGACCCCCTCCACCGATCACGGAAACCTTCATCGTCTTGCTCTCCTTTACTTAAGGTTGTTGAAATACCGGTTAAAAAATACAATCCTTTTGAAATACCCCTCCGGGTTTTGTTGACAAGTAAATGATACCGCAATTCGAGCCGACCGTGAGCCGGCGCGACCGGACTTATCGGGTAAAATGTTTTCATCGCACGCCGTTACCACAACCGATGAAATCACCCGAGATTGGGTTTCAGCTCTGCTAGAAGGAGATTTCAACGACCATTAGCACCGACTTTCTTTCCCATTTAAAGGAGCGCGTCCTCATCCTCGATGGGGCCATGGGCACCTCGATCCAGGAGCGGCACCTCACCCACGACGATTTTGAGGGCAAGGAGGGCTGCAACGAGTACCTGGTGCTGACCCGCCCAGATGTGATCGCCGAAATCCATGCCAGCTACCTGGCGGTCGGCTGTCACGGGGTGGAGACCGATACCTTTGGCGGCAGTCCGATCACATTGGCCGATTACCATCTGGAAGAGCGGGCTTATGAGATCAACCGGGCGGCGGTCGAGCTGGCGCGCAAGGTTTGCTCCGATTTCGCCACCCCCAACGAGCCGCGATACGTGGTCGGCTCCATCGGGCCGGGCACTAAATCCCCCACGCTGGAACACATCACCTACAATGAGGTCTTCGACGCCCATACGGTACAGGCTCGCGGGCTGCTGGACGGCGGCGCCGATGTGCTGCTGATCGAGACCTGTTTTGACCTATTGCAGGCGAAGGCGGCGGTGGCGGCCTGCCTCGAAGCGATGAAGCAGTGCGGGCGGCAGGTGCCGTTGATGGTGCAGGTGACGATGGAGAGTACCGGCACGATGCTGCTGGGCAGCGATATGGGGGTTGTGGTAAGCACGCTGGAGGCGCTGCCGGTGGATGTGATCGGTATGAATTGCGCCACCGGCCCCGATGCGATGGCCGAGCACGTGCGGTATCTCAGCGAAAATTGCCGGCGCTACCTCTCGGTGCTGCCGAACGCCGGGTTGCCGGAAGTGAGAGAGGGCAAATCCCACTACCCATTATCCCCTGAAGAGCTGGCCCGCTACCACCGGATTTTTGTCGGCGAGCACGGGGTGAATGTTGTGGGCGGCTGTTGCGGCACTACGCCGGATCATCTCAAGGCGGTGGTGGAAGCGGTCCAATCGCTGACACCGAAAACGCGCCAGCCTGAATTTCAACCGAGCGTCAGCAGCCTCTATCAGTCGGTCACCTTAAAGCAGGAGAGCTCGGTGTTGATCGTGGGTGAGCGAACCAACGCCAACGGCAGCCGCAAGTTCCGGGACCTATTGCTGCAGGAGCAGTATGACGATCTGGTGGATATCGCGCGCGAGCAGCAGCAGGAAGGCGCTCACGTGCTGGATGTCTGCGTGGACTATGTGGGTCGGGATGGCGCCCGCGATATGGATGAGCTAATTAGGCGGTTCGCGGTGCAGGTTCCACTGCCGCTGGTGTTCGATAGCACCGAATCGCCGGTGCTGGAGGCGGCACTCAGACGCTATCCCGGCAAAGCCATTGTGAACTCCATTAATCTGGAAGACGGTGAGCTGCGGATGAGCCGTGTATTGCCGCTCTGCCGGAAGTACGGGGCGGCCGTCATCGCACTGACCATTGATGAGCAGGGACAACCCCACGACACCGAAGGCAAACTCCGCATCGCCAAGCGCATCTATCAGTTGGCGACCGAAAAGTACGGCATCGAACCGAGCAATCTGCTCTTCGATGCGCTCACCTTTACGCTGGGGACCGGACAGGAAGACTATCGCAAGGATGGGATCGCGACGATCGAGGCGGTCGGGCGGATAAAATCGGAGCTGCTCGGCTGCTACACGCTGCTGGGTGTCTCCAACGTGAGCTTCGGCTTGAGCCCGGCTGCGCGACAGGTCCTCAACTCCGTTTTCTTGCACTATTGTCGGGAAGCGGGGTTGGATGCCGCCATCGTCAATGCCCAACGGATATTGCCGCTCAATCGGATACCGGAAGAGCAACGGGAAATGGCGCGCCGACTTATCTTCGACGAGCGGAAACCGGACTTCGATCCGCTGACCGCCTTTATGGCGATGTTTGATGGGAAAGGCACTTCGAAGGCGGCCCGCCCGCAAAATAATGAAGCGGAGCTGCCGCTGGAGGAGCGACTCAAGCGGCGGATCATAGATGGGGTTCGGCCCGGCATCGAGACGCTGCTGGACGAGGCTCTGCAGCGCTACAAGCCACTTCAAATCATCAACGACATCCTGCTGGACGGTATGAAAGTGGTGGGGGATCTTTTCGG
Source organism: bacterium (assembly GCA_021842405.1). Lineage (GTDB taxonomy): Bacteria > Armatimonadota > Chthonomonadetes > Chthonomonadales > JAMCWF01 > JAMCWF01. The sequence continues at coordinate 7,543 of JAKBZR010000041.1, read as the reverse complement.
TTCCGGTCAGATGCAGCTTCCCTTCGTGCTGCAATCGGCTGAGGTAATGAAGGCGGCAGTCGGCTACCTGGAGCGATTTATGGAGCACGCCGACACCGGCGGGAAGGGCGTCATTGTTTTAGCGACGGTCAAGGGCGATGTGCATGACATCGGCAAGAACTTGGTGGACATTATCCTGTCAAATAACGGATACTCCGTCTATAATCTCGGCATCAAGCAGCCGATTAACCAAATTATCGAGACGGCCTGCCGGGTAAACGCGAATGCGATCGGTCTGTCCGGCTTGCTGGTGAAGTCCACGCTGGTGATGCGTGAGGATCTGGAGGCGCTGAACGAGCGGAACCTCTTTCAGTTTCCGGTGCTGCTGGGCGGTGCGGCGCTAACCCGCCAATATGTGGAGCGTGATTTAAGAGCCATCTATAAAGGGAGGGTATTTTACGGGCAAGATGCCTTTGAAGGCTTGGCCCTGATGGAGGAGTTGATGGGTCACCGGCAGCCGGATGCGATCGCCCGGGCCTATCCGGAGGCCGACTCGGAATCAGAGCAGAGCGCCGAGCGTCCGGCCACGCCGCAGCGGCGCGGCGAGGCGCCGGCGGAGGCATTCACCTTCACTGAGAGATCCGACACGCCGCCCGCCGATCACATTCCGACGCCGCCATTCTGGGGAAGCCGAGTGGTGGAAACGGTGGATTTACGGCAAATTTTCCCTTACGTCAACGAGATCGCCCTGTTTCGCGGGCAATGGCAGTTCAAGCGGGGTAATATGAAGGCCGACGAATATGAGGAGTTTTTAAACCGGGAGGTTCGTCCCCTTTTCCAACGCTGGCAGGAGCGCTGCATTCAGGATCGTATTCTGGAGCCGCGACTGGTCTACGGCTATTTCCCTTGCCAATCCTCCGGCAACGATTTAATTGTCTGCCGCACTCCGGAACAGAGTCCGCCGGACTTGACGGCCTTGAGCGGCAGTCATCTGGAGGAGTGGGTTCGCTTTACCTTCCCGCGGCAGTTGTCGGACCGCCGGCTCTGTCTGGCCGATTTCTTCCGCAGCGCCGACTCAAATGAGTACGACGTGGTGGCGTTTCAACTGGTCACGATGGGGAGTCGCGCCACCGAATTGGAGCAGGCCTATTTTCGAGACAATGCCTATCGGGATTATCTCTATCTACACGGGCTTTCGGTTGAGACGGCTGAGGCGTTGGCCGAGTATTGGCACCAGCAGGTTCGGCGCGAGCTTCACATTGATCAGGATGACAGCTCCGACATCCGGCAGATCTTTGCCCAGCACTATCAGGGCTCCCGCTACTCGTTCGGTTATCCGGCCTGCCCGAGGCTGGAAGATGAGGAGCAGATTTTTGAGTTGCTGCGTCCGGATCGAATCGGGGTGGTGCTCTCGGAGGAGTATCAGCTCGCCCCGGAGCAATCCACCTCCGCGATGGTGGTGCATCACCCGGCCGCCAAATATTTCAACATCCGTTGATCGTGATCTCGCTTCATCAATAAGATTGATATAACCCAATCAACCATGGCCAAAAAGGTCGCCGCCGATATGGAAGTTCACAGCCTGGATGAAGAGCTGCCGCCGCTCCGGTCGGTGGAGATCTCAAAGCCGATCCCATCAGTTACCGATGCCGATTTGCCGGTTGAAGCGCTTTTAAGCGCCGGCGGTGCGCTCTCCCGCCTGCTTCCCCAATTCGAGCCCCGCGATCAGCAGATCGAAGTCGCCCTTGCGATGGATGAGGCGATCCGACTCAAGACCCACTGCTTGGTTGAGGCCGGCACCGGGGTCGGCAAAACGATGGCTTACCTCATTCCGGCCATGCGGGCCATCGCGAGCGGTAAGAAGGTCGTCATCAGCACCCACACCCTCAACCTGCAAAGTCAGCTCATCCAAAAGGACATCCCGATCGTTAAAGCCCTCTATCCCGGCGTGAAGTGTTTCGTCGCCCTGTTAAAAGGGCGCAGCAATTTCCTATGCCGTCGCGATCTGGAGACGGTCGCCGGCGATCTTTTTACCGTTTCGGATCCGCAGTTTCAGGACGTTCAGCGCTGGGCGAAAAGCACACAGACCGGCGACTTTGCCGAGTTGGACTTCAACTACCCATTCCGACATGAGATCGCGGCCAGCGCCGAGACGTGTCGGGCGCGGGATTGCGTCTTTTTCAACGATTGCTTTTACTTTAAAATGCGGCGGCAGGCATCAGCGGCCGATCTGCTGGTGGTCAACCACGCCCTCTTTTTCCACGACTTGGCGCTGAGGGACAATGAGGGGGACGGCGGCATGTTTCCCCGATACGATGTGGTGGTCTTCGACGAGGCGCATCACCTAGAAGAAATCGCCACCGACGCCTTCTCGAGCGAGCTGGATTCCGGGCTGCTGCCCAATCTGATGCGGTGGATCCGAAACTTGGCGGGTGTGGATGTCAGCCGGGAGCGCCTGGCCGCCATAGAAGAGCTGAACGATATGCTGTTTGCGCCGCTGCTGAAAATTGACAGCAACGAGTTTGAGCTGGACATGGTTTTGTCGGAGGAAGAGTTCCTTCGGATGCAGGAGATCGCAGCCCGACTGGCGGTCTCTCTGAATGAGCTGCAAGTTCATCTCGGTGCGTTGGAGAGCGAGCATGATCCGCCGCTCAAGGATCGAATTCAGGGACTGCACGATGCGGCGGGCGGGGCGGCGGCGCGGTTGAGCGCGCTGATGACGGATGAGGAGGGGACCATCCTTTGGGCGGAATGCCAGTCACCACCTGGATTTGGTCTATCGGATGGCGGGCGTTCCGCTCAGCGAGGGCGGCGACGGCGATGCGAGATGAAGCGAACGCCGGTGTCGGTGGGGGATACGCTGGCACAAAAGCTCTGGGAAGCGGACGGCACTTGCATCCTAACCTCGGCCACGCTCTCCGCCTTCAGCAGCTTTGAATACCTGCGCCAGCGGCTCGGGATCAGACGGCCTTGCCTTGAGCGGAAGGTCGGCTCACCCTTCAACTATCAAGAGAGAACCATGCTTTACGTGCCGGCTCACATGCCGGATCCGGCCGCTGAAAACGGCCGCACCGCCGAAATCAGCGATGAGATCCACCGGATCGTTGATCTGACTCACGGGGGCGCCCTCATCCTCTTCACCTCGCGGATCATGATGGAAGCGGTCTATGAGCAATTAAAAGCCGTTATATCCTTCCCGCTGCTGAAGCAGGGGGAGATGCCGGTTGAAAAGCTGCTGGAGCGGTTTCGCAAGGATAAGGCGAGCTGCCTTTTTGGCCTGCAGTCCTTTTGGGAGGGAGTGGACGTCCCTGGCGATGCGCTGGTTTGTGTCATCATAGACCGGCTTCCGTTCGCGGTGCCCGATTCGCCGCTGACCAAAGCGCGGACCGAGGCGATCAAGAAGTTGGGCGGAAACTGGTTTCAGCAGTACGCCATGCCGTTGGCGCAAATCCGGCTGAAACAGGGCTTCGGCCGATTGATGCGCTCCCGCACCGATTACGGCATCATCTGCCTGCTCGACCCCCGCATCCACACCAAGTGGTACGGGCGGCGCTTTGTGGAGGGATTGCCACCGGCCGCACGAGCCAGCCGCTGGTCGCGGCTGGAATCTTTTTGGAACCGTCTCGATGTGGAGAATAAAAGATCCACGAAATAGGCGGCTGTTGAAAAATACGGTAACTCCTACCGGCTCGTCATCCCGCCTGCCTGCGGTAGGCAGGCGGAATGACGCAGCGGGAGACTCCGGCAAGTTATTCAACCATATCGGAGATGGAAATAGGCCTGACAGTAAGAGTTCAGTTCCCTGGGCAATTTAAGCAGGAGGTTCTCACTCCCTGCCTGCCGCCAGGCAGGCAACTCTTTTCCCAATCCTGAGAGAGGACTGGTGAAGGAGATTGCTTCGCTTCGCTCGCAATGACACCCTCCCCGCAAGCGGGGAGGGCTGGGGTGGGGTCGAACGAAAATCATTCCCATAAAACTGAACTCTTTCGCATGACAAATCTTAAGCCACATTCCCGATGAGGAGCGCCCTTTGAAGAAGCCCGAACAGACCCCGCTCAATTTGTTCGACGAGGAGGAGCAATCCCCCGCCCCGCTTCGCGACGAAACATGGCTCCAGGCGAGACTGGACGCTCTCTGCAAGGAGCATTTCAGCGACCTGCCGGCCGGCTTTCCAATTCGGATCGTCTTTGGAGCGCCGTCGCTGCATGTGCTCGGCTCGATCAGGCCCCGGAACGGCGAGAGCCTTATACGGTTGAGCGGACTTTACCGCTGGATAGAAGTTCCCGAATGGGTAGCGGATGCGACCATCGTGCATGAGCTGGCCCATTACGTGCATGGGATCGGCTCCGGGCTTGAGCGGTTGTACCCGCATGCCCATCGAGGCGGTGTGGTGGACGCGGAGCTGGAACGGCGCGGCTTGGGTGAGATGTCGCGGAAGGCAAAGCAGTGGCGATCTCAGCACTGGATGGCCCTTTATGAACGCTTCTACGGCCCCAGCAAAATTGAGGAGAAAGGCAGCTCCGATCCCTATAACTACTGGTTCTCTCTACCGATTTGCCAGAATCGGCGAACCCTGGAGGAGATCAACCAGATTTCAGTCTACATCGCGCAGCGGGCGGAGCTGACCAGGCCGCCCTTCAAATGCACGTGGCTGGCGGCCAAGGAGACTCATCGCCACCGCTGTTACTATTTCAGCGAAGTGAGGGAGCTTCGTATCCATCCGCTGATCTCCTCGCTAAAAGTGCCGGTGTCGGTGTTGTGGCATGACATCGCCTACTGGCTGTGCTGGGAAATGGGCATCCGTAAAACGGCCGATCGTTATCGTAAGATTCAGTTGTTAATCGGGGAGCGGCGCACTCGAGCGGCGTTGAAATGGATTGGCGGCCCCGGGCGGCATTGGCTTGAGCGGACCCTCAAATGGTATCTGGCGTAGTCGTAACAGTTCAGTTTTCTGGGTAATTTAGGTAGCAGACTCTTACCCTCACCGCCATTATCAACTCCCTCCCCCGTTGACGGGTGTATACATTGTGGGGGAGGGTTGGGGTGGGGGGCGACAAATGCTGCTAGAAAACATTCCCCGAAAATTAAACTCTTACCCATCAAAGGTGATATTTATATTGCCAGGTTAATATTCAAAAGCCCACTCGGCAAAAAATAGAGGCGGTTATCGGCCGCCCCTATTTTTAGGTTGAATGAATCCCCTCTGCCGCCCTATTTCACCGTCAGATTCAACTTCTTGGTGGCGGTGTTGTTGCAAGCGTTAAAGGCTATAATCTCCAGCGTGTGAGATCCTGCCGCCAGCGGCTCGGTCTTAATTTCAAACGACTCAAGCGGGGCATCGAACAGGCCGTTTGCCGGAATGGCGGACAGCCACTCGCCGCTATCAATCCGATATTGAACGCCGGTTACCGGTACCAGGGTTTGAGAAACCACCCCTTTGACCTCCACCGATTTGTCGGGCATCACCTTTACATCTTTGGACTCGGCCGCAATGATCGGTTTCGCATTACAGATGATAAACGGCTGGGAGATCGCTGTTGCGTCGAGGGCGCCGATTGGATTGCTTGGCCGATCGCTGGCAACCACTTTTAATAGATAGGTTCCATCCGGCACTTTTTTCGTGTCCCACTTTCGGGAGGTTTCACGCGATGAGGCGGCTGGTGCAGGTGCGGATGATTTTTTGGCCGCAATCTCGGCGTTGGCCTCTTTTGCTTTCTCGATAATTTTGGCCCGAAGCTCAGTCGGTATCTCGGGATGCTTATTCAAAACGGCGGTCACCTGCGCAACGGTGGGCACCTGTATCCCATCGAGTGCCGATTCGTTCGCGGATTTGCTTTGGCTGGATGGTGTTGAAGTGGCCGCGGTGGTCGTAGCAACCGGTTTTGATTCCGTCGTCGCGCCTAGCAGCGGAGTCCAGCTTGCACCGTTGTTGGAGGAATAGAATACTTTGTAGCTCAAAGTGTCCTTATCGGGGTCGGAGGCGGTCCAACGGATGGTTTGCGACTTCGACCAGTAAGCCCCGCCATTGGGCGCGTTGATCGAAACGGTCGGCGGACGGTTATTCGGCAGGTAAGAGATAGATATCTCCTTCATCGCCAAACCGGTCTTGTTTGCGGGCGCCGACATATCCACCCGATATTGGAGATAACGGCCGACCGGGCTGGTAACCGCATAGGAGCCGGCAACCGGTTGTGGGGTATCCCAGCCACTCCAACTCGCATCCGGCATCGCTACATTGCCGGTACGGGTGTAGATATTCAACGTGTCACCGGGATCAACTTGAGCCGTCCACTGGATTTGCCCCCAGCGGGCGGGCAAGCCGGCGTCATGAACGGTTGAAGTATAACGCCCGGTCACCGTTGTCTCCGGTGGATCGGTGGCGTAGACTTCGGCCGCATTTCCAGTTCCGGCATAGAGCCGACCGCTTGAGGAAACGGCCAGCGCCAGGATATTTACATCGGCAGGGTTGTCTAGCGGCTGGACATCATGCGGGTTGAAAATGTGATAAACGGTGCTGCCGGAAGAGGCATAAACGGTGCCGTCAGCGGCAGATACCATTGCCGTAATGCCGGCGTTATCGTTATGGATGACGGTGACCGGCGGTTTATCGCCGTCGATCGCATAGACGGTTCCTTTCGGCGCGCAGCCCGCATAAAGGTTGCCGTCCTTATCGAAGGCCAGGGCGGTTACGCTGGTTGCCGGCGAATCAAAAACGACCGATTCCTTGCCGTCCGGCGTAATCCGATAGACCACCCCATGATTGGCTGTGCCGGCATAGATGTTTCCATGCGGGCCTTTTGTCAAGCAGAGGATGTGCTGTTCCGATGTCTTACAGAGCAGGCTCGGCTTGGCACCGGCCGGTGGAATCTTATATATTTCCCCTTCGCCGCCGGCCAGCCCGACTAAAATGTCTCCCTGCTGATCTTGCGCCAGCGCCATCACGTATCCTTCCGGGGCCTTGAAGACCATTTTCGCCTTGCCGTCCGGCGTTATTCGATACACTTCGCCTTCAGGGGATGAGCCGGCCCAAAGGTCGCCGTTTTTGGCCAGCAACAAGGACTGAACTGATATGACCGGCAGCTTCACAAAGAGCTGTAGCTTGCCGTCTGGCGTGATTCGATAGATGCGGCCATCGGTGCCGGTGCCGGCGTAGAGATCACCGTTATTGGCAACCACCAGCGACCACATGAAGTTCTCATTTGAAGTAACCAGCCGCGTCAACCGTTCGGCGAGACAGAGATCACCGGTGGAGGTAGGGGTGATACCGTGCATATCGCCTCCATCAAAATCTTTAGCCGTCGCCTGGCGCCAAATTTGAAGCACTTTCCCGACCGACTTAGGCGCGGCGGTGGTTGCCGGCTTGGCAGGGGTGGTTTCAGGCGATTTGGCCGGCTCGGAGGATTTCTTTTTAGCGCCGGTTTCCACCTTGACCTTAAGAGTGGAGATCGCTGGCTTCGTCGGGGGCAGCGATTGCAGCGGAGCGCTTAGCGTGTCACGAGGCGACTCTGTCACATGCGATCCGGGGTCCCCAGCGCGCGATCCATCGTTATTTACAATAGTTGGC
>JAKBZR010000140.1 GCA_021842405.1 bacterium | reverse complement strand
CACTCCCTGTCTGCCGCCAGGCAGGCAACTCTTTTCCCAATCCTGTGAGAGTGCTGGGGGAAGAGATTGCTTCGCTTCGCTCGCAATGACACCCTCCCCCCTCGTGGGGGAGGGTTGGGGTGGGGGGCGACCCATGCTGCTATACATCACTCCCATAAAATTGAACTCTTTCATCTGCTGGGTTCCAAAGACCCATACCGAAAAACGTGGCCCGAAGCATCAAATTTAAGCTCAATCATGGTTGACGCCTTCTATTCAGGGTGCTAGAATTGAACGAGTGTCACTGCACGAAACACTTTAACTCAAAGTTGGAAGGATTTTCTAAATGCTGCGTATCGGGATGATCGGATGCGGGGGTATCGCTTACCCCCACGTGGACGGCTGGCTGGCCATCAAGGATGAGGCTCAGATCACGGCGCTAAACGACATTGACCCCCAAAACCGGCAGAAGATGGCGGATAAGGTGGGCACCAAGGTAGAGCATTTCGACGATTTTAAAGAGCTGATCTCGTCAAAGTCGGTGGATGCGGTTGACATCTGTTTACCTCATCATCTGCACCGAGATGCGATCGTGGCGGCAGCGGAGGCGGGAGTACACGTTTTGTGCGAGAAGCCGCTCTGCACCACATTGGATGAGGCCAAAGATATCGAGGCCGCCATCAAGAAAAACGGCATTACCTTGATGTGCGCCCACAATCAGCTTTTCGATCCGGCGGTTCGCGCGGCCAAGCAGGCCGCCAATGAGGGACGCATCGGCAAAATTTATCATGTCCGCACCTGTGACTGCTTTATGATCACTGATCGCCCAACCGTTGATCACTGGGGCTGGCGTGCCAAACTGGCAACCGCCGGCGGTGGTTGCCTGATTGACACCGGTTACCATCCGTCTTACCTACTGCTCTTTTTGGCGACCGCTCCCGCCGTTGAGGTGAGCGCACTCACCATGCATCACAGCACCAACCCGATTGAGGGTGAAGACACCGCCCAGTTGCTCGTCCGCTTCGCCGACGAGACCTCGGGCTACTTGATCACCAGTTGGGGGCACGATGTGCCGATGGGAACCTGGCAATTTCATCTCGTCGGCGAGAAGGGGCAGATATACGGTCGCGGAAACGACCTCTACATCCATCCGCGCGGACAATCGGCGGAAAAGATCCAGGTGGCCGGCGGACACAGCTTTCATGCCGAAGTTGCCCATTTCGCCGATTCAGTGATCCACCAAACTCGGCCGATTCAGACCGAGAAAGATGGCATTGACGTGCTCAAGCTCATCTTGGGCGCCTACCAGTCTGAAAAGGAAAAGCGGACGATAGCCCTGTAACCGCCGGCGCCGGTTACCGGAGAAAGTCCGATATGCGATCGAAGCCAGCCTGTGGTAGTCTTTTCAGGCTGGCTGACCAGATATGCCTCCATCTTGGAGAGCATGGCGCGGCTTTGGAAAGTAAGCGGCGTTCCGTCTCGCTCCGCTCGACCTCTCGGTACTCAGGTTCCAAAGCCGGGAGTCGGTTGAAAATAAACCATTCGGAATGCTGATGCTATTTACCGATTCAATCTCCTTCCCGCCCTGATCTACACTAATTAAAGAGGTGGAAAGTGTCTCACTCTATATTGGCACATAGGGAAACGCTTGTTGCGGCTCTGGTACCAAAGCAGAAGGGAGTGCGGCATCCCCCCACCTTATTATTCAGGACATAATATATTACATGATCAATGAGCTCAGACATCCTCTCGGAGTGACTCGACACCAAAAGACCTTACGACCCGGCAGACTCGAGGTTTATTGAGAACAACGTTGATTTTTTGAATTCGGATGAAAATCGGGCGACCGGCTGGTCGCTCAAATTGAGCGAGCCACCCCAGGCGGCTGAATAATGTCATGGCGAGGATGCGGAGCAATCGTAACCGGTTTCACGCTCCGGCGTCTCAAATCCGGAATGCGAATGAGTTCAGTTTTGCGGAAAATAAAAAGTTAACAGGAAAATCACCTCGCCCCCCTAACCCCCTCTCCGAACTCGGAGTGGGGGAAGGAGTTCGGAACGGTTGCGAGGAGGAAGAGTAGGACAAGTTTAAGGTGGAAGGCAAGGATGTGGTGCGACGTAGTAATCGCCAAGACCCAGTCCGAATCCCTTCCCCCTGAGAGGGGGAAGGCTAGGATGGGGGTCGGCCTAATGCACTCCCAAGCCCCCCCCTTCTTCTCCCAGGCCAGGATGGGGTACGAGCCAATCAATGGAAGAAACAAGGGTAATCACTAGAGTACACCCGTCTACCCCCATCCCGCCCTTCCCCCTGAGAGGGGGAAGGAGCACGGAACGGTTGCGAGGGGGAAGGACAGGGTGGGGGTCGAACTAAAGCCCCTCCCGTAAAACTGAACTCTTACCTTTCAATAGACGTAAAGCCGCCTGGCCCAGTATAATGATAGCGTCTGAGACGTAACGGGCATCATCCGCTTAATCAATCACCGCCTCCCAGTCGGTGATCTCGAGGAAAGAAAGTTGGAGAAAATAATCATCATCGGGTCGGGGCCGGCCGGATACACCGCCGCCATTTACGCCGCCCGCGCCAATATGAATCCGCTTTTAATGGATGGCGGCTTGCCCACCGGCCCCGGAGACTTGGGCGCCGGCGGACAGCTCATGATCACCACCGAAGTGGAAAACTACCCCGGCTTTAAGGAGGGCATCACCGGCCCCGGCTTGATGGACGAAATGAGGGCGCAGTCGCTGCGGTTCGGCACGCGGATCGTGGAGGATCGCGTCACCCGCGCTGATCTGTCACGGCGCCCCTTTCAGCTCTGGGTTAACGAAGATCGTTACGAGGCGCAGGTGATCATCATCTGCACCGGCGCCAACGCTAAATGGCTCGGCATACCCAGCGAAGCCGCATTGATGAACCGCGGTGTTTCCGCATGTGCAACCTGCGACGGCTCGCTGCCGATATTCCGCAATCAGCCTCTGCTGGTGGTGGGCGGCGGCGATACCGCAATGGAGGAAGCTCTCTACCTCACTCGCCATGCAAGCAAAGTGACAATCGTGCACCGCCGGGATCAGTTGAGGGCCTCGCGCATTATGCAGCAGCGGGCGATGGATCATCCAAAAATCGAGTTCGCCTGGAACTCGGTGATTCAAGAGATTCACGATGTGAGCCTGGGTCGCGTTTCCGGAGCGACGCTGCGCGATGTCAAGACCGGTGAAACCCGCTTGGTGGAGGCGTCCGGGGTTTTCCTTGCGATCGGCCATTCACCCAACAGCGAGATTTTCAAGGGGCAGCTTGAAATGGATGAGGTGGGCTACCTGGTCACGCATAGGGATGTGCGAACCAGCCGGTACGCCGTCTTTGCGGCCGGTGACGTGCAGGATCGGGTGTACCGCCAGGCGGTAACCGCGGCCGGCACCGGCTGTATGGCCGCGCTGGAAGCGATCCGACTCATTGAGTCGGAAGGAGCTAACATAATGGAGGCCGGCACAGAGTGGTAGGCTGCCCCATCACCCAGCTACTCAAGATCGGGCGTGATTGTCCCAAAATATTAAATGAACCCAAACAACCTGTTTTTACGTCTATATAATTGAAGGGGATGCTGCACGGGCGTTTCGCTATAGAAGTTTGCGTTCCAAGCTCAAGCTCGTCAATGGAGCGCTCGCATTACTACAAAGCTTTTTGATTATTGATGGAGGATGATTTGATGAGACGACAAGGTGTTTTCAGCCGATCCAACCGATTCAAAACCGGCGTTGCGGTGGCTGCCGTTTCGTTGTTAATTTTAATGACCAGCCAGGCGGTCTGGGCGCAAATGCAGCCGCAAGCTCCCGGTTTCAACCCAAACAACCAGCCAGGCGCAAATCAGCCACAAAATCAGTCTCCCAAGCAGATCCAGGATGAAGCGACCAAGCTGGCTTCACAGTTTGGGGTGAGGGTGCTGGTTGAAAGTGATCTGGCTTTACCGGCCGGCCGAACTCTGACGCCGATCGGCAACCCCAGTTCAATTGAAGCGGGCTTAAACGCGCTGTCCCAGCAGATCGAGGGCGCCGCCTGGAAAAAAATCTACCTTCCCGATGCGGTCAGCAGCACTCCGCCCAACCCCGACCAGCTCGCGCAAATGGTTCGCGCGCTCAACTCGATGGAGGCGACCGGGTTAGTGATGGCCGATTCCACCTCATCGAGGGCCACCTCCTTCGTGAAAAACTTCCCGGTGACGGAGGGTTTCGAGCAATCGCTCGCTGCCGAGCAGTTCAGCACCAAACCGATATACTTGTTATACCAAACCAAGCCCGGCCTTATCGGAACGGGTGCCAGCGACGCCACCATTAAAAAATTCAACCAGCTCCAAAAAGAGCAGCTCGATATGATGATGCAGATGACCCCGCAGCAGATGCAGCAGGCCATGCAAGCGGGAATGCAATCATTTATGCAGCTTGACCCGCAGGTGCGGAATCAGTTGATGGGAAACTGGATGCGGATGGGGTTTCAGATGTTGAGGCAGATGAGTCCCGATCAGCGGCGCCAGCTTTTCCAATCGGTATGGCAGGGCATGCCCAATCATCACTGGCGCCAATAGATTAGACCCTATCGCGAACATTCGACAAGCGAAAGAGTTCAGGGATGTGGGATGGGGTCAAGACACACCGCCCTGCAACACCCGCCTAAATGCCCAGAGAGCTGAACTCATTCCGGCAAGCGGGGCGTCGTTAAAACGCTCTTCGCTGGCCATCGCGGACGTGTCAGTCCGCCAAAACGGGTCACCGCATGATAAATGTCCCCCCTCGTGTCATTCCTCCGCAACTTCCCTCCCACCGGGCAGGCTGGGCGCAAATTGAAGGGGTGCCGCTCCAATGGGATGCGACAACCCAGCGCGTGATATTTTTGTTTTGGCTAGACGATGCTTAACATCCTCTCCAACGACAACCGGGCATCATCGGCGATCTTCGGCGACACCTGAATCCGATTCACCACCTTCCCTTGTGCCAGGTTTTCGAGTGCCCAGCAGAGAAAATGGGGGTGGATTCGATACATGGTGGAGCAGGGGCAGATGATCGGATCCAGACAAGCGATATGTTGATCGGGGTGCTCTTGGGCAAGTCGATTCACCAGATTGATCTCGGTTCCCACCGCCCACGAGCTACCGGCTGAGGCCTGGCTGATCTGCTTGACGATGAATTCGGTTGAACCAGCCATATCGGCCGCCTTAACCACATCCAGCGTGCACTCCGGGTGAACGATTATTTTAATGCCGGAGTGCAGCTTTCGAGCCGCCTCGATCTGGTGTAGGTTAAACCGCCCGTGCACCGAGCAGTGCCCTTTCCAGAGCAGTATCTTTTTTGAAAGGTAATCATCGGGCGCTATTCCGCCCATCGGCTGGTTTGGATCCCAAAGCAACATGTCGCGATCCGGGTCGAAGCCGAGTTGAAAGGCGGTGTTTCGTCCCAAATGCTGATCCGGTAAAAAGAGCGCCTTTTCACCCTGAGTCAGTGCCCACTCCAGCACCTTGCGGGCATTGGACGAGGTGCAGCATGCGCCGCCGTTTCGCCCCACGAAAGCCTTCACCTCAGCCGACGAATTCACGTAGGTGATCGGCACGATCTTCTCCGATGGCACGTGCCGGGTGATCGTTTGCCAACAGTGGTTGAGTTGATGGATGCTGGCCATATCGGCCATCGAGCATCCTGCCGCCAGATTGGGCAACACGACGATTTGTTGATCAGAGGTGAGGATATCGGCGGTCTCGGCCATAAAGTGAACACCGCAGAAGACGATGTAGCGGGCGCCGCAGTTTTTTGCCGCCAGTTGGGATAGCTTGAGCGAATCGCCCCGAAAATCGGCCCAGCGGATGATCTCGTCACGCTGATAGTGATGACCTAAAATGACCAAGTCGCGGCCGAGAGACGATTTGGCCTTCCCGATACGCTCGGAGGTATCTTCATCCGATAGCTCGGTGTATTCGTTAGGAAGGGGTTGTTGAAACATCGCGTTTCCCTTTCTTCAGGCTGGTTTGCCAGCGGCAAGACCTTGAATGAGGTATCTTGCCGCGGGGATGTTGGCTTTACCGCGCCTTGCTATGTGGTTTGTAGAAATATACCCGAAAACGACATTTTTTGGTAGTAAGGTAAGAGTTCAGTTTTGTGGGAATAATTTTTACGTTGCCCACCTCACCCCCCATCCCCCTCTCCGAAACGGAGAGGGGGAGCGCCTACTGCACCGATTTACGCGTCGGTTCCCCCTTCCCGCCTCGGGAAGGGGGACAGGGGGTTAGG
>JAKBZR010000139.1 GCA_021842405.1 bacterium | reverse complement strand
CGCACATCCCTTTGAATGGAAGAAGGCAATTGTCCACCAGGGTCACCTTAAACATAATTATTCGGATTTATGCAAGTAAGTACTAGTTTAACGCAACAGCAGCAGTGAGCTGAGTGTCAGCACGAGGACGATCAAGGTGAAAATGGTGTACGCCCAATCGCGCTCTTCCACCGCAAACAGCACCACCGAGGCAGCCACCCTTACGATGGGGGTTAAAACCAGCAGTAGCACGCCCAGCTCGATGATCGCATAACCGTCAAAGGCGGCTATATCCGGCCCCAGGTGGGTGAAATGAAATCTCGTGCTTTCAATCCGGGTGACGGTCATATCGCCATGCGCGAAAGAGACAATCAATCCGATCAGCATCGTCGCGACGCTCGACAGCACGCCGATTCGCAGTATCCAACCGGCTGCATCTTCAATCGCGATCCTACTGTGCCGCTTTACAATCCCCTGTTGATTCCCTTCGACATCGCCCATTTCATCCTTCAAATCTCAATCTCTCCTCTTGACTCTCGGAGCCGCCTTATTTAAGGACGAAGAAATTAATAGTTTATGCCAAAACCTCGCAGCACCATTTTCACCCCTATTATGGCGAGCACCACCGCGAATACCTGCCGAACCCGTATATTGGACATCCTGGCCATAAGCCTGGTTCCGATGAAGGCACCGACCATAACCGCCGACGCGACCGGCACCACCAGATAGGGCGTCACCATACCGCGGCCTAGATAGATCCCGGCGCCGGATGCTGCCGTAACTCCGATCATAAAGTTGCTGGTAGCGGTGGAGACTTTGGTCGGTATCTTCATGGATAACTCTTGCGCAACCACATTCAAGACTCCCCCGCCGATTCCCAACAGGCCCGAAAAAGCGCCCGCCAAAAACATAATGCCCGTCGAGGGGGGCACGCCGGTAACGTTATAACTGACTTTTCGTTCCAACCGCTTATCATAGTATGAGCTGTTTAATCGTAGAAAGTTAGCCATGCGATCATTTTGAATGCCCTCCGGCAGTTCTTTAGCAATTTTCGCGAGAACAGGAATCAATGCAACCAATAGCGTAAAGCCGAACAAGATAGAAAGAATCTGGGAGTTAGCAAGCGGCGCCAGCACACCGGCGCCGACAATGGCGCCCGCCGCTGTGAAAACCTCAAGAAACATAGCGATGCGCACGTTTGTAATTCGATTGCGCACATAGACCGAACCCGCACCACAAGAAACCGCGATGACCGAGATTATGTTGGCCCCAATTGCATCCTGGATCGGGACTCCTAAAACCAACACCAGTATCGGTACGATGATGATGCCGCCGCCGATGCCGATAATCGAGCCCACCACTCCACCCGCAAATGAGACGACAGCTACTTTCAATATCCACAGGATCGCGGCTGCACCCGGACCCACCTCCTACGTATTACCTCTCTTCAAATTGCATTCCCGCCTTTTCACTCCTTACAATCCGGCAGCAAGTTTCCAACTTAATATTATGCCGCACCGGTCGAATAAATGATACCGTCGTGAATGAGCTCTTTCTTACCTAGACACTTCTCAGCAAGGCTGGTATAATCCGGGCAAACGCTCAGTTACCCCTACCCAAACGCTTCCGAAAGGAGATTTACATCCACAATGAAAGTGGCAATCCAACCCCTGACATGGGGAAACCGTCCCTTTTCTGAGATTTGCGGCGAGGCGGCCGCCTGCGGCTATGAAGGCATTGAGGCGCCGGTCAGTCGCTTCCTCGACAACCTCAATGAGCTGAAAGAGACGCTGGCCGCCCATAAGCTGGAATGCGCCTCCAGCTATTGCGGCACCAACCTGCTGGATGCCTCCAAAAGGTCCGAAGAGATCCGCTCCATTATTAAGGTCGCCAAAGCCTTGAAAGAACTAAACTGCAGCCAGGTGATCTTGGCCGCGCCGGGACGCCAGGTTCCTCGCGAGCGGCTGCACCCGGTCGAGACGATGAAGGAGTACTCCAGCCAGGTCAATGCCCTGTGCAAAGCCATACAGGATGAAACCGGCGTTATCGCCGTTTTCCACAACCACATCGGAACCCTGGTCGAAAAGCCGGAAGAGATAGATTGGCTGATGGAGTTCACCGACCCGAATCTGCTTTACGGCGGCTTCGATACCGCCCACCTCAGCGCCGGCGGCGGCGATCCAATTGAGTTCTTCCACAAATATGCCAACCGCATCCGTTACACTCACTTGAAGGATCGGCGCTATGGCACCGGCCGATATGGCGACTTCACCGAGATGGGAACCGGCTTTATTCATTTCCCGACCCTCATCCAAATTCTGGCCGGCGCGGATTACAACGGCTGGTTGGCGGTTGAGCTGGATCAAACCAATACCACGCCGATGGGCTCCGCCGCCGTCTCCCGCGAATACCTGCGCGCCCATTGTGGGTTGTAAGAAAAGGTTGAAAAACTTGCCGGGGCCATTCGCTGTGTCATTCCGATACTGAATTTCCTGGATTCGGGGTTTTGTTTTGCGGCTCCGGAATGACAGATTGGTGGGTATTACCGTATTTTATAACAACTATATAATGGGTAAGAGTTCAGGTTTGTTGAGAATGGTGGTAAAGATCGGTTAATTTTACTGGAGACCTCAACCGTTTTGAGAGAGGTGGGGATGAAGTTGACACCATAAAGCAGGAAAAACAGCGTCCCCTCCCCCACAAGAGGGAGAGTTATAATATCTCACCCTCCGCTGCGCGATAAACTTGTCCCCTCCCCCCTTGTGGGGGAGGGTTAGGGTGGGGGTGCATTCAATATTGTCGTCAATTATTCCCGTAGAACTGAACTCTTACCACCTGATTCACTATCCGCCTGATGGTCCAATCCCCACCCAAATCCCCCAGCGCCTTAAGGAGGATTTGGGTGGGGAGGCAAATTCTGCACTTATGGAGTAAACCAGTAATGAAATCAATGCTCCTCGCCATCGCTGTAATCTTCTCGCTCACCGCGATTGGCATCGCCGCCTTCAGCCAGCCATTGGAACGTCCGATCGCAGTGCTGGGGCCGACGCCCCCCGCGACAACCACCGCCGATGTTCAACCGGTTATCGCAGCGCTCAAATCGGCCGGGCTGAAGGTTGATGTTTTAACCCCCCAGCAACTGGCCGATGCCGGCCAATTCAACACCGAGCGGTATTCGCTGCTTGTCTTGTCCAACGCCGCCTACTTTCCCGCCGCCGCTCTATCGAATACACTGCAATTTCTGAGCCATAAGGGAAAGCTAATCTGCGTCGGCGGTCCGGCCTTTCAAAACGATATCTATTCGGCCGACGGCAAATGGCAAACGCTGGCCAATCTAGTGAAGTCGGTGCCGAAATTGCACAATATCCTGGATTTGTCTACCGCACAACCGGAGCACTGGGGCCAAGCGAAAGATAATCCCAATACCAGCATCGCCGTTACAGTCACCGGCTCTCCGCACGGGCCGGCGCTTCATTTTGAGATCACAAACTACAACAACTGGCTGAACGTTCAGGTGCCCGCTTTTACCCAAAGTCCCTTTACCAACGGCGCCGACATTGTCACCTTCTGGGCGAAGGGTGATGCCAACACGACCGGTATCACCCTCGAATGGCGGGAAGAAGACGGCTCGCGGTGGATCGCCGGCATCCCCATCACTTCACACTGGCGTCGCTACGTGATTCCCTGCCGCGACTTCCGTTTCTGGCGGGATGGCTCTCCGGCTGATCGCGGCGGGCCCGGCGATTTCTTCCACCCTGAGCGCGCTCATCTACTCTACATCGGCCTGGCGCAGTCCCACGTGCCGGTGCCGCCCGGCAACAAACAGCTTTGGATCGCCGATTTAGGCGTCGCGAAATTGCCGATCCCCACCTCGGAAGTGCAGCCGCCGGTTCTGGAATCGCTCTCGCCCTGGTACAAGATTTACATCAAGAACGGTGAGGTTCACCCGATTGAGCGATATCGAGGACTCGGACTTACCGGCTTGCGCCCCGGATTGCTGACCATGCGGGACGGCGGCCGGGATTGGACCTACCTGAATTTAACGGAGCCCTACGCCGGCGCCGCCTGGGCCGAATTCAACCCACCGCCCGCCGATAGCGAATCGGGCTGGCGCCGGCTTGGTGATCTGGCCCACTCCATGCTGAACGGTCTCTACCTGACCAAGTTCGGCAGCGATCAATTTTGCTATCAACCCGGTCAAACGGTTACCCTTGGCGCCGATGTGACCAATGCCGGCTCCAATGATGAAACCGTCCGCCTCTTAATCGCGCTGAGGCGTGAAGGCTCGAATGCCGTTTTAGCCCAGCATGAATCGAGCTTCACTGTTGCCGCCGGCTCCACCCGCAGCGTGCGCTTTCACTGGACCGCCGGCCCGTCCGCCGAGTACCGAATTCATGCCGAGCTGACTCAAGGCTCGCACCTTTCTGCTGCCGGTGAGCAGCCATTGCGAGTGATGGCAATTCCGCACGATCCGGCCTCCGATATGGTGAAGGTTGTCGGTGATGAATTTATCCTGAAAGGCAAGCCGTGGCGCCCGGTCGGCATTAATTTCTGGCCTCTGATGGTCAGCGGCCAACAGCGAAGCGAATACTGGTCCGGTTGGCTGTCACCCAACGTTTACGATCCGGTGCTGGTGGAAAGGGACCTCGCCCTTTGCCAAAAGCTTCACATCAATGAGGTCAGCATCCAGTATCTCGATGCATCTTGGGCGCCCAGCCTGAATGATTTCCTGGCAAGGTGCCACGCCCATCACACTAAAGCCAACGTATTCTTACCCGGCCTTAATGCGCTCAGCCAAAACGTGTCCCAAGCGATTTCACTGATCAAAGCGGCCCATCTGGCCGGAAACGATACCGTTTTCGCTTACGATATCGCCTGGGAGCCGACGGTTGGTAATCATAACCAGCGTAAGCGGTTGGACGGCGACTGGCGGCAGTGGCTTCGCGATCAGTACGGCAGCATCCGAAGCGCGGAGCGGAATTGGAAATATATTTTACCGGTGGAAAACGGCAAGCCGACCAACCCGCTCGATTCGCAACTGGAAAGCAACGGCCCCTGGTTCCGAATGGTGGATGCCTACCGGCGCTTTATTGGCGATGAGATCAGCAAGGGCTATCAGCAGTCGGAAGCCGCTATCCGCTCGGTAGACCCTCATCATCTCATCGGAGCCCGATCCGGCTATGGGGGAAACGGCAGCCCATGGGTCAATGGCGTGATGGCGTATGATCTCCTTTGGGGGGCCAAGCACCTCAGCTTCATCTCACCGGAAGGGTATGCGCTATCCGGCACCTGGGATCAGGTGAGATGGGGCGGCCTCACTACCGCCTATGCTCGATGGGCTGGAAACGGTAAGCCGGTTTTTTGGGCCGAGTTCGGGCACCGTGTTTATCCCAACACCTCGCCGGAGCTCATCGCAGAGCAAGGACAGTATTATCAGATGATTTACCGGATGGTGATGGACAGCGGCGCCAACGGGGCGGCCGGCTGGTGGTTTCCGGGCGGACTGAGGATTGATGAAAACAGCGACTTCGGAATCATCTCACCGGACGGAATGCCCCGCCCGGCCGCCCTGGAGCTCCAACACTATGAGCCGCTCATCGCTGAAATGCACATTCCCACCAAACCCACCGCCGTCATAACCATTAACCGTGATGCCGATTCACGGGGCTATGCCGCAGTGTGGGCGAAGTGGCGCGATGAGTACGATAAATTGCGGGAGGAGGGGAAAGTGGTGGCGGTCCGAACGACGGGTTCCGGCACAACCACCGCCGATATGCCGCTGACCGCGCTGGGCGATGTGCCGGCCGACGGCCACAATCCGCTGCTTTTTGCCAACGCTGAGTTTAACTGGATCAAAACGCAATCGGCCGGCGAAGGTAAGCTGAAGGTCACCGCCTCCATTGGAAATACGGGTGAGGCGAAGTGGCTGCCTACCGGAACCGGCCGAGTAGCGCTGCTCATCTGGACCGACGACCCCGATCATCAGAAGGTTGTGCCCATCGGAAAATCGGTGCCGAGATATGGGAATATCACGGTCGGGCCATTCGAGCTGAACTTCACAGTCGGATCAACCATTCACTTCCGGATGGCTGTTTTAGGCCGGACATTGCCCTCAAAGTCCACCCCAGCCATCATTCCATTTGGTGAAATGAATCGTAAAAAACCATAATGATTGAGTGGTGCTACGGGGTGAACGAGCTCAGTTCTCCGGGCAATTTAAACAGGAGACCTCACACCAACCCTTTTGCCGATCCTGGGAGAGGGCTTGGGAAGACAGAGATTGATTCCCAGACAACATTGCAGTATGTGTTGCATGGTCTTTGATATGTTACTTTAGGAGTCA
>JAKBZR010000138.1 GCA_021842405.1 bacterium | reverse complement strand
TCCTCATCGACGATTAGCGTCTGCGGAGCACTCTTCCCCTGGCTGTCAGCAGCAGCTTGGGCAGGATGGCTTTAGGCGGTCGCCTTTCATGAGTCTACTACCTCGCGGACGCTAAAATCATACAAGGTCGGGATGGGGGTTGACGGGCGTACTCTAATGATTACCCTTGTTTCTCCCATTGATTGACTCGTACCCCATTCTAGCCTGGAAGAAGAAGGGGGGGCAAGGCACACCGCCCTGTAACACCCGCCGAAATTGCCCGGAGAACTGAACTCATTCCAATACTCTTTGTCATTTCAAGTGTGGATTCTGATGAGGCCAGGAGGGTAAACGGGCATTCGACCGGGAGGTTATTTCGGAGATTCGTCAAATCGGGGCCTAAAAACAGTATCTATCTAAAAATCCGAGCTGTTCTCAGTCTTGTCATTGCGAGCGACCGAAGGGGCGAAGCAATCCCTTGCAGCCAGAAGAGATTGCTTCGTCGCCCCTTCGCGCCTTCTCGCAATAACAGGAGAACATCAGCATCGGTCTGGATTCCCGCCATCCACTCCACTGGAGTGGAGCCATGCTGGAATGACAACGAGGCCAGCATTTTCAATTCACTTCTTCACGGCTTCCACCTCAAACTTGGATACCGAGCGCATCGGCGGCAGCCATACCCAATTTGCATCGCCGCTCTTTACAGCATTCACCGTAATTGGACGACCATTCACGACCAATCGGGATATCGGACCTGAAAATGGCCCCAGTCGAACATCGAGCCGCTGGATAGGGCCATCGGCTTGAAAATGGAGGCTCATCGTTCTGCTATTTCGTTGAAGCCGGTAGGCAATGTGGCGAACTGCACGACGGCCTTGGCCGATATCGGTTAACAAAGGGTAATCGCTCACCGATATCCTATTCCAGCCGAAGGGCAGGCGGGGAATCAGTTGGTCACGGCTTGGATTATTGTCATCAACGCCGATAACCAACCGGAGCGCCTTGACCGTTTCACCCTCCTGCACGCCGTTCCCCAGGTCACCGGTGCGATGCCAGAAGCTCCCGGCAAGATTCACTTCGCAGCCCTCCGGCGTAATGTAGGGCTTATAGCCCGGATAGTAAATCGCCTTGGCCAGCCAGTCCAGCATGGTGGTCGCATCATGCATTCGATCCAGCAGCAGCGCCGCCTGGGTTACAAATCCTTGGCCGTAACCCATCGCCACCCCGTAAAATCCGAAGGGATGATAAGAGGACACCAGCCGGCGAAAAGCATTCAAGTCGCGAATCCGCCAACCGGGCAGATTATCATTCGGTGCGAAACCGCGGCGATCGGCCAGAATGATGAGTGGTCCCAGATTGGTGCTTTTATTGGGCCAACCGGCCGGCAACAGGGTCCAGTTCGGACCCCATTTATCGGTGGTGAAGTAGGTCTTTTCGATTCCGGCCAACAGGCGGCCGGCCGTCCGTTCCCAGCGCATTCCGGTTTTTTGATGGCCGATCGAGGCGGCCATCGTTGCATAAGCCCGCAGCCCTTCCTCACAAAGGAAATCGGCATACTTGGCGTTGCCGATGCCACCGGCGCACTCACTGTCGGTCCGAAGCACATCGCTCGCGCCCGAAATGGCAGAGTGATCGAGCTGCCAGCCGATCCAGTCGCCGGCCGCTTTCACGTCCGCCCAGTGCTCCCGCAACCAGGCATTCGGATGAGGCTCGCGCTGCCACAGCTTATAGGTAAAAAGCATAATGAGGCCATGGCCGTCGTTTTCAAACACGCCGTCCCCCAGTTTCGGAGAGGGCACATTGATCACACGGCACCAGTGCGCCGGCAACTGTACGCCGTCGTATTTCAGCGCCGAATCATCCGGCCACCGCCACTCCTCCTGGAAGCAATAGTTTGCGCACGCCTTTGCCTTCGGCAAAAAACCCAATTCGGTGATCTCTTGCAGGCTTCGGCCCAGGTCACGTCCCCAGGATTGAGCATAGTAGCTGCCAACGTGCTTCGCCCATGTGCCGATGCCGGTGTAATATCCCCAGCTCGGCGCGCCTTCGGTGGAGGTATGGTACATCCCGCTGGGATCAATCTTATCCAGAATGTCCTGAACGTCGTTGTAAAAGACGGAGGTTAAAATGTCGGCGTAAACGTTGCCGCGAAAGCGAACTCTGGGGCCCCGATATCCGGCTGGAATACTAACCGGTAAATGGTCGGGCAAGCTGCGCTGCGTGGTATAGAGCAGCCCCCGCAGCCTGCTCAGTCCCTCTTTTACCGTTCGGATGCGGCCTGCCCCTATTTGCAAACGGTGGGTTGAGAGCCAGCTTGCTTGCCGGGCGGTCGGCCGATCATGCGGCAAGCGAACCGCCTCAGGAGGTGGAGTGCCGTTTGTTTGGATAGTTAGGGCTGCGATCAATGGCACACCGGCTTTGTCCGGATTATCTTCGATGCGAAAATCCCGAATGAGCAGCGGCCGCGGTACGATAACCCCCATATAGGCGGCCGGCGGCCCACTCCCGGTTGCTCGGATGGCCAGTGAATCGCTTAAAATGCGGCGCGCCCTCTCACTGGAGGCAAACGGTTCCGGAGCCACCTCCATCGGCTGGCACCACCAAGCGCTGTAACCATAAATCAATGGGTATCGTACCGAGCTGCCATCGGCGTAATCCAGCACGAGATCACCCAGGCGATCACCGATAAAAAGTTGATGATAAAGGTCGCTAGGATCACCCCAAACTGGTTCGCCCTGATCATAAGTGCCGGTAAAACCGGCCAGGTAGAGCCGCTTTGCTTTTAAATTGAGCGGGATTTTCACCGCTCCACCCCGATTAACCAGCACTCCGCTGCCGGTGATCAAAAAGGGCACGCCAGCCGATTGGCAGTACTGTTTGCTTGGAATCATCTCCGGACGCCAGCCCGCCAACCCGAGGCCGTTGGTTTTGGAGGGCGATTCGTCGGCGAAATTTACGGTATAGCTGGGCTTAGCGTCCACCATTCCCAGACCCATCCATGCAAAGCTGTAGTTGGAATCGTGATCCACCAGACGAATCCGCACCCGCCGGCCGATCAAGTCGCCCACCTTCCACTCCTGGGGTGTAAGCGCATCGGATAGTGGCGGGGGCGCCGTTCTCAAGACCGCTTTCGTGCGAGCGTCTATCAGCTCCGCTTTAGAGGCATGCCGGCTGCCGCTCCGTCCGGACCAACCGCAAAGAGTGAATCGAATGACCGGGCTTTTTATCACAAACGGCGGCGAAGCGATCGCGCCGGTACCCATTTCCCCGAAACCCAAGGACGAGAGGTAGGGCGCCACGTGCCTCCCTGCTCCATCATGCTGCAAGATTTGCCAGGTATTCTCTCCGGGCTGAAGCGGCACCGCGTACCAGTGACTCCGGTCGGCCGGCACCTCGCACCTCTCCATCACCAGCTTGTCAAATCCGAGCCAAGCGAAACCGTCCCCGGCGCCATTTTGATTGTTATCCCGGTCCACCGCCTCAAAATAGACTTTTTGGCCGCGAAGATCGGATACCGGCCAGGTTATTCGAACAAATCCATCCTCATCCGGCGGTACCGCGTGCCGTAATGTTGCACCATCGGAGACTCGTATTAAATAATAACCGTTCAGCCCTTTGCCGCCATATCGCCCATCCCAGCCATTGGCCAGAAACGCAATGAGATCGCCGTCCACCACGAAATTGGGTGACCGCAATGTGCCGGTAGCCGCCTCCCCTCCGGCCTGGGATTCGGGATGAGGATGCGGGACAATGCCGGGACGCGGCGTATTGACTAATCCCCAAGCGGAACCAGTGGTTACCCAGGGAGACAATCCATGGTGAAAAACGGATAACACCTTTACGACTTGCGCTGCCTTGGCCGTGGTACAACAGGTGAATAAGAAAATTATCGCCGCAAACCAGGCGATGAGTTGATGTTTCCTGTCTAAAACCTTAAGCATACCTCCGTCCTTAATCGTTGAATTTTACTGGATCGCTCAGTAAGAGTTCAGTTTTATGGGGATGATTTTCTCGCCCCCACCCCAACCCTCCCCCATGTCCCAAGTCTATACACCCCACGAGGGGGGGAGGGAGTTGATGATTGCTATAGGGGTAAAAGCCTGCTGCCTAAATTACCCGCAAAACTGAACTCATTCGCTCATAACAAAGTAAAATCACGCCATATTGAAGGGATCCATGTCAACAACCAGCCGCTGGCGGTCGGATGGCTCCAAATAGGCCAGCGCCGCCTCGATCCAGCGCGGTAGTTGGTCGGCTTGGCTCGCCGGAGCGCGCAGCGCAATCCTCCAGCGATAATACCCCCTTAATCGAGCGAACGGTGCCGGTGCCGGTCCGATTAGCGTGATGGAATCGGGTAAAGTGCGCCGGAGCGCTTCCGCCAGCCGGTAACAACGATCGCTGGCGTTTGAGGCGGTTTCGTCCTGAGAAACCAGATTGGCCAGCCGCGAGAAGGGAGGATAGGCCAGCTCCTCCCGGAAGGCGATTTCCTGCTCATAAAAGCGCCGATAATCGTGATCTTTCGCCGCTTGAAGAGCGTAGTGATCGGGCGAAAAGCTCTGCACGATCACCAAGCCAGGCTGCTCGCCGCGCCCCGCCCGCCCCGCTACTTGGGTGAGCAGTTGGAAAGTTCGCTCCGCCGCTCGAAAATCGGGCATGTGGAGTGAAGTATCCGCGCTGACCACACCGACCAGTGTAACGTTTGGAAAATCCAGCCCCTTCGCCACCATTTGGGTGCCGATCAAGATATCGGCTTCGCCCTGATAGAAGGTGCGCACGATTTGGGCGTGGGCGCCCTTTCGCGTGGTGGAATCCCGATCGAGCCGCAAAACGCGCACTGCCGGGTAACGGCTCTTCACTTCGTGCTCCACCCGCTCGGTTCCGGTGCCGAAAACCCCGATGTGAACATCGCCGCAGCGGGGGCAGATATCGGGAGGCTTCTCAACATAGTCACAGTGATGACATCGTAATTGATGGTTTTCACGGTGCAGAGCCAAGGCGACCTCGCAATTGGGGCAGCGGCAAACGGTGCCACACGCCCGGCATAACACCAACGGGGCAAAACCGCGCCGGTTTAGCAACAAGATAATCTGGTTACCGGTTCCGATACGGGCTTGTATCTCTTCATCCAGTCTCTGACTGAAAAGGGTTGGTTGCTTTATGAATTCATCGCGCAAGTCAACCAGCTCCACCTTCGGCAGCTTGCGACCGGCCACCCGATAGGACATGGTGATGCACTCGGTATCGGCGGTCTGTGCGGTGTGAAAGCTCTCAATGGAGGGGGTTGCGCTGCCAAGTAACAGCACCGCCCGATTATGGCGCGCCCGCTCCTCCGCTACCCGGTGAGCATGATAGCGAGGCGATGTCTCCTGCTTATAGGACGGCTCATGCTCTTCATCCAGTATGATGAGCCGCACATTGGGCAGGGGAGCGAAAACGGCAGACCGCGCTCCCACCACCACCGGGGCTGCTCCGCTTTGGATTCGCCGCCACTCGTCAAACCGTTCGCCTTCCGAAAGCCGACTGTGCAGCACCGCAGTCCGATCACCAAAGCGACTCACGAAAGCGTCCACCAACTGGGTGGTCAGCGCAATTTCAGGAACCAACATCAGCGCCCCGCCCCCAACTTCCAGCGCCTTCTCAATTGCACCGAGGTAGACCTCGGTTTTGCCGCTGGCGGTCACACCGTACAGGAGGATACGGCGAAATTCGTGGGCATCCACCGCCGCTTTCAGCGTATTTACGGCTTTACACTGGTCAGCGGTCAATTCCGGCTTTGGGATTGAGCGGTGAGAATAGGTTTCCGGCTTACGGAACGATTCCTCCACGCGCCGGATCAGCCAACCCTTTTTCACCAGGTTGTGGATCACCGCAACCGACACGCCGGCACCCTCCATCAACTCCGCACGACTGAAGCGATGGCTCTTTTGAGGATCTTCATCAGATGATAAGACTTGGTCCTTCTTGCGCAGCCAATTGACGACCTTTGATCCGGCTGACAGGCGCACGAGTTCTCCCTCCTCCGCAGCGGCTGGATTTAACTCGTAGGAAATAATTCGGCGAGGTGAAGTGGAAGCCCGAATCAGCTCACGATGCTCCTCAACCAGATGCTTGTTACGAACCGCCAGGTAGGCGCTGGAAAAGCCGTCTCCATCGCCGAAGCGTCGTTTCAACTCCTCCAGGTCGGCTTCCCCATTCAACTCTTGCAAAACCTGCATAATCTTCAACTGGCTTTGCGACCGGACACGGCTTAGATCGGGGGCGATGTCGGTTAGCCGGGCTACCGTGCGGATTCTAGCGCCGAAGGCGGCCGGCACGATGCATCGGACCGCGTGCAGCATCGGGCAGAGCGTGTGGTGATGCAGCCATCGTGCGGTGGCTGCCTGCTCCGGGC
>JAKBZR010000137.1 GCA_021842405.1 bacterium | reverse complement strand
AAGTGATTCGGACTGGGCCTTGACGATTACTGCGTCGCACCCCATCCTTGCCTTCCACCTTAAACTTGCCCTACTCTCTTCCCCCTCGCAACCGTTCCGTGCTCCTTCCCCCTCCTAGGGGGAAGGGCGGGATGGGGGTCAAGACACACCGCCCTGCAACAACCGCCTAAATTACCCAGAAAACTGAACTCATTCAAATGACGACCGATCGGCGGAGCGGCCCGGAATTGCAACCAGTGCTTGGGCGCCGGCCCGACAGCCGTTTCAAGCGCGTCGGCGCCCGGCCTTCCGGTAAGTGTTGGCGAGGTTGATTTACCAGATCAATTTCAAATTCAGACGGAGGGGGAGTTGTTCATTTGGACCGCCTTGAGCCGATTGGTGGCCCGCCTCAGCGCGAAAGCCGTCTCCTCATAGTTGGTCGCCGCGCCGCTGGCCAGTTCTTCCCTGGTCCGAGCGCAGGTTGCCTCCGCCCGCGCCACGTCAATGTCGGCTGCACGCTCGGCGGTGTCGCAAAGGATCACCACCCGATCGCGCTTCACCTCCATAAAGCCGCCGCTCTCCGCGATGAACTCCTCATCACCGTTTTCATAAGTGACCTTTATCAGCCCGACATCGAGCGCCGTCATCAAGGGGGCGTGGCCGGCCAGCACGCCCAGGTCGCCCTCAATGCCCGGCACCCGGATCGCGCGGACCGGTTCGGAGAGGAGCATCCGCTCCGGCGTTACCAATTCCAATAAAAAAGTGGCTGCCATCTCTTCAAGTCCCGATCGGGCTATGCGGCCGCCGCGATCTTTTTGCCCTTCTCAACCGCCTCATCAATATCACCCACCATGTAAAAAGCCTGTTCCGGCAGCTCGTCGTACTGTCCCTCGACCATCTCCTTGAAGCTGCGAACGGTGTCTTTGAGCGGCACGTATTTCCCCTCCACACCGGTGAATTGCTGAGCGACGCGGAACGGTTGACTCATAAACCGCTCCAGGCGGCGGGCGCGGGACACGATTTGCTTATCATCATCGGAGAGCTCGTCAATGCCGAGTATAGCGATAATGTCCTGCAGCTCTTTGTATCGCTGTAGGATCGCCTGCACCTGCC
The DNA here is from genome assembly GCA_021842405.1 of bacterium. Taxonomy (GTDB): domain Bacteria; phylum Armatimonadota; class Chthonomonadetes; order Chthonomonadales; family JAMCWF01; genus JAMCWF01. The sequence goes on along the minus strand of JAKBZR010000137.1, from coordinate 5,298 downwards.
GTGCCACATCGTAATGCTCCTGCCCCACGATCCGCGGGTCCAGAATCCGTGAGGCTGAGGCGAGAGGATCCACCGCCGGATAGATACCTTTCTCCACAATGCGCCGCTCCAGGTAGGTGTAGGCATCCAGATGGGAAAAGGTGGTGGCCGGCGCTGGATCGGTTGGGTCATCGGCGGGCACGTAGATGGCTTGCACCGAGGTGACCGACCCCTTTTTGGTGGAGGTGATCCGCTCCTGCAGGTCACCCATCTCGGTGCTCAAGGTGGGCTGATAGCCCACCGCGCTGGGTATCCTACCCAAAAGCGCGGAGACCTCGGATCCCGCCTGGGTAAATCGAAAGATGTTATCAATGAAAAGCAGCACGTCCTGCCCCTCAACGTCGCGGAAATACTCCGAGATGGTCAAACCCGAAAGGCCCACCCTCAAGCGGGCGCCAGGCGGCTCATTCATCTGGCCGAAAACCATGGCCGTTTTGGAGATGACCCCCGATTCGTTCATCTCCAACCAGAGGTCGTTACCCTCACGGGTACGCTCTCCTACGCCGGCAAAGACGGAGAAGCCGCCATGTTCGGTCGCAATATTGGTGATCAGCTCCTGGATTAAAACGGTCTTCCCCAATCCAGCGCCCCCAAAGAGGCCGATCTTGCCGCCCTTCGCATAAGGCGTCAATAGGTCAATGACCTTCAGGCCGGTCTCAAGAACTTCGGTCGCGGCGGCCTGATCCTCAAATGGCGGTGCCGGGCGGTGAATTGGCCATCGCTCTTTGGTTCCGACCGGGCCGCGCTCATCAATCGGCTCACCGAGCAGATTGAAAACCCGCCCCAGCGTTTCACGCCCCACCGGTACCGAAATTGGGCCGCCGGCATCCTCCGCCGGCATCCCGCGGACCAATCCGTCGGTGGAGGACATCGCAATGCAGCGCACCATATCGTTTCCCAGGTGCGAAGCCACCTCAACCGTCAGGTTAATGGAGCGGGCTTCGTCTTTTATATGAACGGCATTGAGAATAGGGGGTAACTCACCGGCCGGAAAGGCAACGTCCACCACCGGACCTTGAATCTGCGCAATTTTACCGATTGCCATGCGGCAATGTTCTCCTTTGCTGATGAACGAATGGGTTAGATCAAAAAGTCAGGCTACATTGTAGCCCATTTAAGCCCTGTTGCACAACCCGCAGATCGGTGAGATAGAGATCAGTTTTGTGGGAATGATTTTCGTTCGCCCCCACCCCAGCTTAAGCAGCCAATCCAAATTCAGCTTATTCAACCCAAGCGCTGGACTTCAGTGTAGCGAAAGCAGGTTATGAGGTGGTCATTCACCATTCCGCACGCTTGCATAAAAGCGTAGCAAATCGTCGCGCCGACAAAGGCAAAACCCCATCTTTGCATATCCTTGCTCATCGCCTTCGCCACCGCATCGGTATCGGGTATCTCAGCAAGGGTGGTGTAGGAGTGCTGCACGGGCGCGTTATCAACAAACCGCCAAACGTACGCATCAAAGCTGCCGAACTCTTCTTGGACCGCCAGAACAGCGCGTGCGTTTTTAATGACCGATAGAACTTTCAGCTTATTATGAATAATGTTCGGATAATCCAGAAGCACGACCACATTTTGATCGTTAAAGAGGGCAACGGTACGAGGGTCAAAACCGCAAAACGCTTTGCGGTATCCATCTCGTTTTTTTAGAATGGTGAGCCAACTCAACCCCGCCTGTGCGCCTTCGAGAGTAAGCATCTCGAAAAGCTTCCGGTCGTCGTGGAGGGGTGCGCCCCATTCTCCATCGTGGTACGCAATATACAGATCATTGTTTCTGCACCATTCACAGCGGCGCTTTTCATTTTCTTTCATCGGTTAAAATTGTATATTCATTAATAAATATCCGACTCCTATTGCAATAACTATAAATGCAGTAAAAGTGAATAAGGCGGCTTCCAACGCATATTTCAAAGGCTCTTTTTTAGTTGGATAGTGATCAATATATTCATTATAGACTATAAGAAATGCGCACGCCGCCGCCGCCAAGGGACTGAATAAAATTCCAATTAATAAGGACGTTTCCATCGCGTTACATTCAGTGAAATCCACCCGTTAACATGTCGTCTCGTTGTAATCTCAAATTGTGTAGGATGATGTGGAAAAATACTGCCACACCCATCCCCAAGACTTGAGCAAGCCGCGCCGTTTATGTGAAAACCGGTCGCGGCTCCCTCGATCCGATGCTTTCAGAAAGCTCTACATTCCGCCTCACCGAGGCGGATGCTTTGAGCCTCAGCCATAGACGAGCGGCGGTACCTCGTCGGATGGGATAACGACCGGTTGATGCTCTTTGCCGGACGCATCGGCCGCAATTTTAGCGAGCTCGTTGAGCGCGCTCGCGTCGAAGCAGTGGGTAGATCTCAAAATTTTCTCGTCGGCGCCCATCAAATAGAGATCCGGCACCTTCTCCAGTCGGTAAGCTTCGGTGAGCGCAAGCCCCTCATCAATCAGCAGGGGGAATTTTAGGCCAAGCTCACGGGCAAACCCGGCGGTATCGCCCGCATTATCCTGTGAAAGCCCCCAAATTTGGAACTTTCCGTTCGCATATCGCTCATAGAGACGCTCCACAAATGGAAGAGTCATTCGGCAGGTACTGCAGCTTATCTTAAAGAAAATAACCAGCAGCAGCCCCTCCTCGCGCTGTTGTGCGCTGCGGTAGGTCTTGCCGTCGGTTGATTTCAGCTCAAAGTCAAAGACGTAATCACCCGCTTTCCGGGTCTCATCCGGCATTTTTACACCCTCCTTCGCAACCAGATATTCACTTTATTAGACTACCTGGTTAGACTACCTGAATTTTCAACCTAAGAGGATGTTGAAAAATACGATATCACCCACCTGATCGTGACGATGCGGGCCAAGACCGAGTACGTCATTCAGGAGGTAAACGGCAAGCAGGTGCCCAAGAAGATCGGCATGGCCCCGATCCAGCGTGACGGGGTGGAGTACGAGTTCGACGTGGTGGCCGATATGCTGATGAGATGGCTTAATGAGGGCGGATCGACGCCGGCTCAAGTATCCAGAGAGCCGAAGCCGGCCTCACCCGCTCCCGGCAACGGCCTGGAGCTGGCCAAGGCCAGATTTCTGGAGGCGGCCGAGCCGGTGATCAGCTCGGATATACTGCACAACGCCAAAAGGCTCACCGCAGTACTGAGTGAGCTCGATCCCCAGCTTAACAAGCCGGTCGAGAAGTACACCGCCTCCGATTGGGAGACGGCGACCGAAGCGATATACTTTCTCGACCCGGTCGAAGCCTAGCGTTCTCCCCATTATTCAGCCGGATGCATATTCTTGCTACCGGCTGATTTTTTATTTAAGGAAACAACTCTGGCGATTAATTTGACAAATCAAGCCTACCTGCAGCAGGCAGTTCCGGACCGCGCAACCGGCACGGAGGTACACTAAATTGCGCAAGGAAAGTGTCTCACTCTATATTGGCACATAGGGGTTTTCATTTCCATAACTATAAAGTGATTTACCTCCCGCTTGCTCAGTAAGACGAACTCGGCTTATCCACCGCCCCAAATCAGTCCGATAGTGCCGCGCCCGCACGTATCATCTGCTCGCGATATCACGGTAGTACCCGACCTGCCCGCCGAACCACAGCGGGTTGACCGTTGTGCCCGATATCAGAAGCTCCTCACCGAACGCCTTGTAAAGGTAGCTGTCGGTAATATTTCCGCCGATTGAGACCAAAATGCGAGTGTTGCTCTGCTGGTCAAAGCCGTAGAAGCTGGAGCCGAACCTCTTCTCTCCGAGCTCAACCCGCCCCATTCACCGGGGGAATCGGTGTAGTGCGCCTGGGTTACCAGATTGGCGTCCGTCTCGATCAAAGCATTGCTGGTAACCTTCCGCTGCTACAGGACGTCGGATGTAGGTCTCGACACCCCTGGCGGGGTATACTACTCTCACCAGCCGATTCTTATTATAGTGTTTACCAAGACAACCAATATTAGACACGAAGTATACAGGATGAGTGACGTCACCTAGTGTCCACACCACGGCCTAATACTTAGTTGCCGGTTGTAACTCTTCTTTCCCAGAGTAATCACCTTTCAATCATCCTTTTAGCTAATGCTCGCCTGGCAATATATACTCTGCCGCACCAATTTCTACTTCTGGCATTCCCAGTTCCAGTAGCCAGGATGCATGGCTACGCTCATCCTTCGGTCTGAATTGCTATAGTTCGCATGACCGTCTGCGAAAACGTAGTTGCGCCCGCCCATATGAGGTGGTAGCCAGTTTGGATAGCACATTGGGCAGATAAACGCTTTCTCCAAATCGGGCGGCGGTTCGTATGGCTTACATCGGGGATTCCAGGGAAATCCGTTCAACCCTTGGACCTCAACCACCCGGCAATCCTTCCCGGTGTCCCAAAATAGGATCTGCTGCGCAGGGTCCGGAATGGATTCGAACCTGGCGGGGGCTCCACTACGCACTCCCTGGTCTCCGAGAAAGCTGACATAGGCGTAGGAGGAACTGTCAGTATCGGTTGCAGGGTTCCAGTAGCTTGGTGCGGCAGCCGGGTCGGTCATTATAGAAATCTTTTTGACATTGGATTGCTTGATGAAGGGGATCAGAACGTATGCCCAGTTAAGTCCGTATTCGGTCGGGCTGGTTTGGGGTGCCGTATACCAGCCAAATACTCCACGCGGTGTGCTACCATAAAAGGTACCGAACTGACATGGCCACCATGCCCAGCAATGATCGTGGTGATAGTTTTGCCACTCTGGCATAAACTGCTGATTATTATCCTGGACGTACATCAAAGTGGCCTCTCCCAGTTTCCTCAGATTATCTAAGCAATCAACCTTATGCGCCTCTAAATTCGCGCATACATAGAGATGCCTCACAAATATTACGATCACCACAATGAGAACAATGATTACGATTAACTCGATTAGGGTAATGCCATTGCGTTTCAATTACTAATCTCCCTTTCTCTAACCTAGGAGAGTTGATGTTTGATTAACATTACATGCCCCATTAATGAGCGTTCTATTACCGGGGACGTTAAATATTTGACATAATGACCGATTTTGTTCGGAGTGTGACCCGAGATGAGACTACTTCTCCAGTGCCGTAACTCCGACTCATTCTAATTTATTACTGGGGACATAAAATAATCGGCATTTTAATTATCTCATATCGGAGCCTGTCCGACAAACCCATAACAAAGTGATATTGACATTGTTGGCACCATGTGGTATAATCGCAATCATATAATCTCCAAACGAGGTATTTGATGCGCCATAACTTTTTACC
>JAKBZR010000136.1 GCA_021842405.1 bacterium | reverse complement strand
TAGATGACGCACGCCTGTTGAATGAGCTGCGCCAGCCCCTCATAACTGCGCCATAAGTTTTCGGTGGGCGCGCCCGATGAGCTATATCCGCCCTGCAGGTTTTCAAAAACGGTGATGTAGTTGTCAACGGTTGATCGGGTATCGTGCAGCCAGGTAAGCGGCGATTCGCAGGCGGCGCCGAACAGATTGCTGTAGGTGTCGGTGCCCAATAAAAATTGCGGGCGGTCTCCGCGGCAGATATAGTTATTCAGCCAGCGAACCGGAAAACCCTGCCGGATCGCCTTCTGGTTAATAATGACAAATCCGCCGGCCATATTCTGAATCGTTTTGCCGCCTCGAATGAATTCCGCCTTCAAGCGGACAAAATCACCCCAGCTCTTCTGCACCGTAAATTGGACAGACACCACCTCGCTCCGGCCCGGCGCCAGCGTCACCGATTGAATGAACCGGTGTAACGGGGTTTTACGGTTCAGGCTGCTCAGCACCAGCTCCACCTTGCCCGATAAGGTTTTAGGGCTAAAATTGGTTGCGGTGACCTTTAGGCTCGCCGATTCGCCGGGGTGATAGGTGGTGAAGTTGGTCTGAAGATCGTGCAGGCAGGGGCCGTTGATGATGTCGTTAACGAGCGGCGGCAAATCCTTCAGTAGCTCCGAGCCGGGCGCGAACAGGTCGGCCGAGTTGACGCCGAAGGCGCACCAGGTGGAGCCCTTGTAGAATCCGTTATAATTTCTCACGATGGCGGCCGCCGCTCCACGAAGCCTCCCGTAGCGATCATAGGCATTGAGCAAGGGCTCCCATGTTGCATTATCCTGGCCCAGCGTCGCGGTAACCGGCCATCCCTCGAAATGCCTCTTGATCTTGCCCAAGGAATTGAAATGGGGCTGATCCGGCGCCGGCGCAAGATAGGCAACCCGCCGAAATCGGAACGAGGGGTCGCAGATGCCGATCTGGTCCGGTTGAACCGACAACCCATCACCCGGCGTGCCGAAATGGGTATTCATGCGAACCTGGGTCGGCATCCGGTATAGGCTGACGCGGCCCATCTCCGCTTCACCGGTCGCATTGTACAGCCCAAATTGAAGGTAAACGGAATGAACCCCTATCCCCACCACGAAGGTGCCATGCACAGTCTGCCAGTTGGTGTTGCCGAAAAGGTGCACCACATCCTGCCAGGGCCCGAGCTGATGATTGCTCAGATATTGATAGACCGCAAAAAAGGCGAACCCGTCGGGAGAGGAGCGCACATCGTGGGAGCGTAGGGTTGCGGTCACTAAATAGGTGGCGCCCGGCACCAAATCAGTCAACTCTTCCTGCCAGGTGGCGTTCGAGCTGGCTGCGCCGGGCGATATGCGAATTCGCAAAGCAGCCCTGCCATCCGGCGCCGCTCCCGATACCACGTCACACGTTTGAGGGCCGGAAGCCGCCCAGGTTGAGTTGTGGCCGACCGCCGCCGACTCGTAATCGGGATCCCGAACCAGATCCGGCTGGCCCGGCATGGGTTGACTAGGGTTGTAGAGCTGCCAACTGCCGTCGGTCCGCGCGTAAAGCTTATCAAAGGGGTAGCCACCCATCGAGAGGAATCGGCCGCCGGATTGCAGGTAGCTCTTGAAATTGGCGGCCGCTCCCATCGGGAAAGAGGAGCCATACGGCAAGACGGCCAGATCAATCAGATGAGCGTTCAAAGCGGCCGGGTCAGCCAACTCAACTGAGTTGAGATACTTCACCGTGTAGCCGGCGCGCTTGAGCGCATCGCCCAACACCGCTGGATCGGCGGCGGATGCCCGATGCGGGATATTATCCCGATAAATACCAATCGTTTCTGCTTTGACCTGGGTGCTCATTACAATTAAGACCAGTAACGTTACGATGGCTCTCTTCACTATTGCACCATCCATTGCATAGCCGGATTCCTCCAATAACTCCTATAAATGAGTTGATACTCCATCCGTTGATGATTAAACGCCTATTTCATCAGCATCGCGTCGGCCCAGTCGGCATGGTCGCCGTCAATCCCATTTCCGCCGTCGCCGACCAGCAGCTCGAGATGCTTCGCGCCGGCAATATCAACCTCCACTCGTTGGGCCGCGCTGGATCGGGTCAACAGCCCCGACTTCCAAACCGTTTTCCCGTCTACCTTAACCTCCATCGTGATGGAAGGGGTGGTTGCCTGATCGGCGCCGGCCCAGGCTTTGAACCGCCGGTATTCTCCATCCAGATCAAAAATAATCTTGGAGTTGGCGTGCGTTCCTAGCCCCCTTGCGAATACCCGGCCGCCGATCGTAAGCGGGGCGCCGGTTACGCTCACGTTACGCTGGAGCGTTCCCCACTGCTGGCTCACGAAGGAGGGATTGAGTGTATCCAGATAGAACCCATTGATACGCTCAACCGGCGCCTCCGCGTGCTCAACCGGCAGTTGGTCGTTCATTTTGATGCCTTCACAAACCCTTACTGCGCCCAGGTATTGCAATTCCGGCGATGGAAGTTGTGTGCCGTCCACTCGACTTAGCCGCTTCCACTCGATCGCTTCACGCTGAACGATCCAGCCCGAAATTCGATTGGTGGCATCCACCGGAACAATGGAACCTTTCAAATCGACGGTCTGAGCCTTAATCGGGACGATCAGCCATAGCCAGTGATCCGCCGCCTGATTGCCGGTGGCCCGCCAGCCGGTCTCGGAGTTGATGAAGGCTGGCGCCACGCTCTCCCCATTGAGTTGAAAATCGGCGACGGGATAGCTGACGGAAGCGGTGTTTTCAATTAGCATCATCAATTGGTAGTCGCCCGGCCCCGGCAAGCCCATCTCGCCCTCGATCGCTACTTTAAGATAGGCGCCAGACTTGGGCAGCAGCCGGGTATAGTCAGCGCCGAAAGCCGGTCCCTCAGCGGTTACCTCCAAACGGCTCGCCACCACGCTGATATGCAGCTCCGGCCGATGCCACTCCGTTGGAGCCGCACGCGTTTTGTGGGATGAGGACCCGATCTCATAGAGGGCGGTTTCGTATGGCGCAATGGACAGCTCCACCGATTCCTCGGGTCGGATTCCGCTCGCCGCCTCAGCCCGCTCCGGATAGATGAGTGAGAGCGCGAGGATGCCATGATCGGCCGGAACGCCGATATCCCGCGCCGGAACAAGGGTGAATGTCGCCGGCTCGATCCACGGATTGCGGAGGCAGAGCAGCCCGCGATCTCCGCTCCAGTGCGCGTATCCATACACCTCGCGCGGAAACTCGGTTTGGTCGTAGACCCACGGGACGGCCCCCGATTTTCGCCAGGAAGCTGGGTAAATCGGGTGGGTAACGCCCAGCAGGTCGGCGTTGCGAGTTGTCCACTTCATCAATGCGGCCAAAAACTCCCACCGCCTCGGGGACATAAAGACGGGATTCAGGTAGAGCGGCAAGAACTGGTTGCCGCGTAAAACGGTCATCACCGCATCGTTTTGAAACGGCTCCTCGTTTTGGTGGTCAATTCCCAGATCGTCAATGGCAGCGATTGGGATTTGGATGTGCGCGTCGCCTTTGAGATTATAGTAGTCCCGCGCCGTGGTGTAGGTCTCTCGGTAAATTGGACAGGGCGCCTGCCCGTTCGGTGAATCGTCACCAAAGCACCCGATGACCGAGTTGCAGTACATCACCCACCAGGGGCTGGGATCAAACCCGTAGCAAGTCGGCTCCAGCCAGATATCGGGTTTTATAAGGCGCAAATTTTGATAGACATCAATGATTCCTTCCGCAATTGGCTCGGCCGACATGATACCGGGCTGGTGGCCGTGATTCGTATCGTTGCAGACCTCCACATAGCCATCGAACTTAACATGCCGAAGCCCGAAATTTGCCACGATGCTCGATATGGCGTGCTTAAAGGCGGCCTGATATTTGGGTCCGCCCAGGCAGCATTTATGGGCATCCGCCTCGTAACCCGCCTTTTGCGCCCAGGCCAGATTTAGCGCCTGGCCGTAGACGGCGCTGGGTGAAATCCAGAGTCCGACTGCCGATTCCATCTCGCCCAACGCTTTCTCCAGGCCGCTGAACCCGTGCGGAAAAAGCGATGGGTCAATCTGCCAGATGGTGGTATTTTTAGACCAGCCCATATCAATGCAGAAGCTTTTGGTCATCACATGATAGGGCTGGTAAAGGTTGTCCCGGAACTGCTTGATAATCTGTAAGATATCGGCTTCGTTATAAGGAACTGGTGATGTCCACCAGCTATTGTAGTTAAAATGAATTCCGATCGGATTCGGGCGGAGCGCCTCGATGTAACTTTCAAACACGGCGCGGGCATTGCCGGCCGGCGCCGCGCCATAAACGGCGGTGCGGGAGCGATAGGTACGGCCCGGCTCGATCCAGCAGCCGGGCGCGTGGCTCAGCGTAATTTGATTGCCGGTGATCGCCGTGGTGGCGGCGATGGGGTACTCAATTCCACAGAAGAAGGAGCGGCCGATAATAGGGTGGCTTTGAAGGCCGGGATTGTGCAACAGCGTATCATCCGGGGCGACCGCCTCATCCACCGTCACGCTATGGAGCAGTGACTTTGAACCTTCCAGCACGATCTCCGCGCGCTTATAGATCAATTCGGTGTTTCGGTGATGCACCAGGATCGAGCGAACGGTTGCCGACTGAGGAGAGCTGAAATGCCACTCTCCTACCCACCGAATTTCATCGCCGCGTTCCCGCTTCTTCCAATCAGCCGACCCACTCGATTTCCCACCGATTTGATAATCTCCGAAATCAAATAACGGCGCCGAAGCCGAAAGCCGCATCACCTCGCCGGTCACCCCATTGGTGAGATGCCATCCATCCGACGACCGGCGCAAGCTTACCTTTGCCGCGCTGAAGCGGCGGCGCATCGGTGCGGCGACGCGGCCATCCTCAATTTTAATCTTCTCATCTTCATCCATCGGTGATTGACCGAGATCCATTCCTTTTATGCCGATCGCGCCGGCCAGACCGGTCATACCCGCTACGAACTGCCGGCGAGAGAAGTGGTTTTTACTCATTGCATCGGATTCCTATCTGAAGAGATTCGTTGAAAAAGGCGGCCGCTATGCGTCGGTAAGCAGTAAACTGGATTCCCGCCATCCACTCCACTGGAGTGGAGCCATGCGGGAATGACGAGACAGCGGCCGGCCCTCCTTTTCACTATCTCCTAGATTTTAAAACCATTTCACCTTGGCGTCAACTCCGAAGAGTTCAGTTCTCTGGGAATGATTTCTGGCAGCACAGATCGCCCCCCACCCCAACCCTCCCCCACAAGGGGGGGAGGGTGTCATTGCGAGCGAAGCGAAGCAATCTCTTTACCCGGCACTCTCACAGGATTGGGAAAAGAGTTGACTGCCTGGCGGCAGGCAGGGAGTGAGGGGCGAACGAAAACCATTCCCATAAAACTGAACTCTTTCCTCTTACCTCCTTATGGGCAAGATAAGTCATACTACGGTATAATCCACCCGTAAATCAGGGTCTTTCGATGCTTATGATGCAATTATATAAAATGGTGCCATAATGGCTCGTACATTATCCCATGCTAAAACCGATTTATTTTCTGGCCTCTCTGAGGATTATGGAGTGCAGGTAATCAATGGAGATAGCTTTACCATTCTGCCAACTCTCGAGGCCAATTCTATTCAATGCTGTGTGACTTCTCCACCCTATTGGGGCTTGCGCGACTATGATCACGCAGCCCAGATCGGCGCAGAGCCATCACCTGACCTCTATGTTGAGAATTTAGGCGTCGTGTTTCAAGAGGTATACCGTGTTCTTCGATCCGACGGGTTACTCTGGCTGAACGTCGGCGATGGTTACGCTCGCAATGGTGGTACTGGGAGGTGTGGGCCGAACGCCATCGTTGGAAATACCAAAAAGCTGATACAAAAGCGTAATTGCAAAGTACCAGAATGTTGGGGGCTAAAAGACCGCGATTTAATGGGGCTTCCTTGGCGTGTTGCATTCGCTTTGCAGGCCAAAGGCTGGATTCTCAGGTCGCACATTACGTGGGTTAAAAAGACTGCAATGCCAGAGAGCGTAAAGAATCGGCCAACAAATGCCACAGAAGAAGTCTTCATGTTCGCAAAGTCACCCACCTACTATTACAACTCAGGTGCAGTTAGAGAGCCTACTGGGGCGAATCTGCGCAATTACTGGGTACTTGGCCCCGATGTAAATGGGAACGGACACCCTGCAGCATTCCCTCGTGAACTAGCGCGCCGTTGTATCCTATTGGGGTCACGCATGGGTGATACTGTCCTAGACCCATTCGCTGGGTCTGGAACTACCGGAGTGGCAGCGGTTGAATTAAATCGTAAGGCGATACTGATCGAATTGAATCCGATGTATGCTGAAATCGGCAAGGAGCGTATGCGCTATGCCAAGACAACCCGGATCGAGACAGCGAATACTTGAATTCTTTCTGAGCAATATCGGGAAGGTACTAGTGTAGTGCACATGACGGTTCTTTACATAATGCTTGCCTGGCGCGGCCTACTTTGGCCAATATCGTATCAGCGTCCTTTTTCCAGCGAAAGACTTTGGG
>JAKBZR010000040.1 GCA_021842405.1 bacterium | reverse complement strand
AACTCGGAGAGGGGGAATCGGAAGCGGGAGGAAATGGGTGACACCCTCCCCCTCGCAACCGTTCCGTGCTCCTTCCCCCTCCCAGGGGGAAGGTCGGGATGGGGGTTGACGGGTGTACTCTAATATTTACCCTTGTTTCTTCCATTGATCGACACGTACTCCATCCTGAGTATGGGAGAGAAGAAGGGGGGGCTTGGGTGGGGGCGAACGAAAACCATTCCCACAAAACGGAACCGTTTCATTGGAGAGTGGAGAGCCACATCCAGCCAATCTTGCGTTATAATATTGAGTGATTGCCTCGCCAAAATCGCAGAGGCCGAGATTGGCGGCCGAACGGCAATTCCGATCGTTAGGAGGATTCATACCGATGAACGTGGTCGTGATCGTTACCGATAGCATGCGGGCGGATCACCTCGGTTGCCACCCGCTTTGCCAGAGCTACAACGCCCGAAAAGTCCAAACCCCAAACCTTGACCGTTTCGCGGCTGAAGCAACTCTCTTCACGCAGGCTTACGCCGAGAGCTTGCCTACCATGCCGACCCGCCACAACTGGTGGACGGGGCGGGTCGGCTTTCCGTTTGGAGGGTGGCAACCCTTTGACAACGCCGACTATATGCTGGCCGAGGTGCTCTGGGATAAGGGATATACCAGCGCGCTCATCTCGGATACCTACCATATGCACAAACCGGTCTACAACTGCGGCCGCGGCTTTGATACGGTGGTGTGGGTTCGCGGCCAAGAGTACGATCCCTGGATCGTTGACCCGGCGATGACGGTTGATTTGTCCCTGCATCACCGCCTGCGAGGCGATGAGACCGATGCCATGTGGAAACCGCGATTCGAGCAGAATTTACGGAACGCTTCATTCCGGAAAACGGAGGAGGACTATTCGGTCGCGCGCGTGGTGAAGGAAGCGATGAAATGGCTCGATGTTACGGTGAAAGGCAAGGGGGTTAAAAATAACCTCTTTCTCTGGGTGGATTGTTTCGATCCGCATGAGCCATGGGATCCACCGGAGCCGTACGCATCCATGTACGATGCGGACTATAAGGGCCAGGCAATCACCGATCCGGTGCCGGGCGCTACCGACGGCTATATGACGCCGGCGGAGGTGCATCATACCAAATCGCTCTATGCGGGCGAGATCACGATGGTGGATAGATGGGTCGGTGAGTTGCTGGACCATCTGCGCGACATCGGCCTCTACGACAACAGCTTGATCATGCATATCAGCGATCACGGGGAGCCGTTTGGGGAGCATGGCATCATCCGCAAGGCATCGCCCTGGAACTACGAGGAGCTGGTGCATATTCCCTGGATCATACGACATCCGGAGGGGATCGGCGCCGGCAAACGGATATCCCAGTTCGTTCAATCCACCGACCTTATGCCCACCATCCTCGATTTCCTGAAGGTGCCGGTACCGCTCGAATTGCCCTTCAGCGCGCCGAGGAAGAGCGCCCAACTGTTCCCGCAGGACGTAATCTTGCACACCAATACCATCCCGCTTCATGGGCAGAGCGTGCTCAAGCTGATGTCGGGTGAAACGGACAAGATCAGAAACTACGTCTACACCGGCCATCATAACCAGCAGTGGAGCATCCGCAGTGAAGAGTGGAGCTACCTTTTCCCGCTTACACCCGAAGGGGGACGAGTAGGGGGACCGGAGCTGTACAATCGGCGGGATGACCTTGCCGAGCAGCATAACGTGGTGAAGGAGTACCCTCAGGTAGCGGACGAAATGGAGCTTCAGCTCTGGCGCTGGGTGATGTCTTTGAAGTGAAAAGGCTTGGGTCGGTAAGAGTTCAGCTCTCTGGGAATGATTTTCGTTCGCCCCCACCCCGGCCCTCCCCGCAGGCGGGGAGGGTGTCACCCATTTCCTCCCGCTTCCGATTCCCCCTCTCCGAGTTCGGAGAGGGGGTTAGGGGGTGAGGTGATTTTCCTGTTCACTTTTTATTTTCCGCAAAACTGAACTCATTCTGGGTCGCCTTGTCATTTTAGAGCCAACCCATTATAATATGCCCGGTTGCATTCGTTGGTTAATTCCGTTTCCAATGAGGTGGCGGCGTATCAGGAGCTGAATAGTCATTAGGTATAAAATGCCAGCGCTGCCGAGGATTGAATTAAAATTTTTCAGGAGCATGCGCATGAGCAAAACGAAAAAAGCATCGTCGGTCAGTCGCCGCGATTTTTTGACATTCAGCGCGGCGGCAACCCTCTCCGCAACGATCGGGTTGGCCAATGAGAAGGGAGCGATCGCACTCGAGCTGGCTTCCGGTGAAAAAAACCTCACCTATGGCATCCGGCGGGAGGCGTTTGAGAGGGCGCGCCGGAGAGCATCGGATCTGGTCGCCAAAATGACCCGCGCTGAGAAGGTGAGTCAGGTCGGCAATGGGGTGCCGGCCATTCCGCGGCTGAAGCTGCCGGCCTACAACTACTATTCCGGTGAGGCGCTGCATGGTCTATGCCGAGGGGGGCCGGTGACTGGATTCCCGCTGCCCCTCGCAATGGCCAATATGTGGAACCCCGCCCTTCAGCTTCAGGTCTATACCGCCGTTTCCGATGAAGCCCGCGCCTACCACAATAAGTTCGGCGATGACCTGGCCTTTTATTCTCCCCCAACCGTAAATACGGCCAAGGATCCTCGCTGGGGTCGAATCGAAGAGACACTAGGTGAGGATGTGCTGCTGATGTGCGTGTTGGCGGTTCAGGCGGTTAGGGGGATGCAGGGCGACGACCCTAATTATCTTAAAACGGTCTGCTGCGCCAAGCACTACATCGCCAACGAAACCGATGACGATCGAACCTCCGTTTCGGAATCGGTGGATCCCCGCAGCTTCTGGGAGTACTACACGAGGCCGTTTCATGCCTGCGTTACGCAAGGGCACGTCTTCTCGGTGATGGGCGCCTATAGCGCGATCAACGGCATTCCTTGCTGCGCCGATGAAAACCTAGTGACCGGCATCCTGAGAAAGAGGTGGGGCTTCCGCGGGTATGTGACCTCCGACTGCGATGCCATCTACAACATCTACGATCCGCACCATTATGCCACTTCGTTGGCGCAAGCGGCCGCGATGGGAATGTCGGCTGGCTGTGACCTCAACTGCGGCGGCACCTATCAGGCCCATCTGTCGAAGGCGCTCGATCAAGGTCTGGTGCCCGAAGAATATCTTGATCAGGCGGTGACCCGATTGCTGACCGCCCGATTTTTATTTGGTGATTTCGATCCACCAGCCGAGTGTCCGTACAGCCGCATTCCTTTTAGCGTGTGCGATTCACCTAAGCACCGGGCTTTGGCCTTGGAGTCGGCGCGCCAATCCATCGTTCTGCTGAAAAACGACGGGATTTTGCCGCTGAAAAAGTCGGAGATCAAATCCATTGCCGTCATCGGGCCGACCGCCGGCGTTTGCCACCTGGGCGGGTACAGCGGCGCCCCCTTCTTGAGAGTATCGCCGCTGGGCGGCATTGCGGCTGCCCTAGGGATAACGATCCACCACAACACCGTCTGGGCAAGTGACATGGCTGCTTCGGGGGGTGGTGTTCAAACTCAGGCGTCCTCCGAAGGCGGCACCGATGCCGGTTGGATTACAAACGGCTCCTGGATTCAGTTTCCGGTTGCCGACTTCACCAATAAAACCGAGATGGAGGTGCGGGTTGCCAGCGCCACCAGCGGCGGTACCATCGAAGTACACTTGGATCGGCTCAACGGCCCCACGATCTGCAAATTTGAAGTGCACAATACCGGCGACTGGCAGCATTGGGTCAGCCAGACCGCTCCGCTGAGCGGAATCACCGGAAAGCACAAGGTCTTCTTCCGATTTGTAGGGGGTGCGGGGGACCTGTTGAACGTGGAGTGGTACAAGCTCAATCCGCCTTCCAAACCGGTGGAACAGAATCCCAACAAGCCGAAGCTGGTGTTCGAATCGGGATGCACCATTACCGGCGAGCGGGATGAGACGATGTTTCAGAAGGCGGTGAATGCGGCGCGAAACTCCGAACTGGCCGTCGTGGTGGCCGGCGTCAATCAAGAGGTGGACGGGGAGGGTCACGATCGCAGTGATATCAAGCTGACCGGAGCTCAACATGACCTCATCAAGGCGGTTTATCAAGCCAACCCCAAAACCATCCTGGTCATCTCCAGCAATGCGCCGGTGGCCGTGAACTGGGAGCAGGCCAATCTGCCCGCCATCGTGGCCGCGATTTTCGCTGGGCAGTCTCAAGGAACCGCCATCGCCGAGGTGCTGTTCGGCGATTACAACCCCGGCGGCAAGCTGGCCGAGACCTGGTATCGGAGCATTAACGATCTACCCGGCTTTCACGACTTTGACATCACCAAGCGCACCTATATGTACTTCGAGGGCGACCCCTTATATCCATTCGGCTACGGCTTGAGCTACACCACATTCAAGATCAGCGATATCAAGATCGGCGCCAAACGGTTGTCGCCCGGCGGCATGGTGCCGATTACGGTTAAGGTGACCAACACCGGTAAGCGAACCGGCGATGAGGTGGTTCAGCTTTACATCAAGCCGCCGCAGTCGCCGGTCAAGCGCCCGAATAAGCAGTTGGTTGATTTCCAGCGCGTGACCCTGCAGCCGGGTGAAACGAAGTCGGTGCAGCTCGAGCTGAGGTATGACGCGCAGGCGCTTTGGTATTGGGATGTGGATCAGTCGAAATTTATCATTCAGCCGGGCGCGGTGGATATAATGGTGGGCAACTCCTCGGCCGACATCACCCAGTTGGGCCAAGTCGAGCTGGTGTGAGCGGCATTAGTTCAATGAATTGCTGAAAATCCCCGATACTGCAGTTGCTTCGTTTGTGAGAAGGTGAGGATCCGGTAAGGGGGCGTAGAATATACTCCTACCGGATCCTTAATCTCGATACCGACTTTATGTGATGAGGCGTTATTCTGCTGATGTTGCCCCAGACAACCCGCTCCAGGCTGATGAGCCGGTTTATGCCTTCTCGGAGTCGGCGGGCGGTTTCACGTTGGCCAGCGCGCTGAGGCCGGCGATATTGCCCAGCCCCATCGTTTCAACCGCCGTGCTGGGAACCACCACCAGCGCCCCCTTCTCCTTGAGGCCCTCGTACAACATATTCATCGCGCGAAGGTGCAGTGCGATCGGATTGTTCTCATAAGAACGACTTGCCTCCACAAATTGGTTCGCAACCTGAGCCTCCGCTTCGCCCAAGATTACCCGCGCCTGGCGCTCCCGCTCGGCTTGAGCCTGGCGGGACATCGCGTCCTGCAGCGCGCCGGGAATCACCACGTCGCGGATTTCCACCGATTGCACCGTAATGCCCCAGGGCGTGGTTCGCTCGCCGATGGTCTGTTGCAGTGCGGTGTCCAGCCGCTTGCGGCCGATCAACAGGTCTGAGAGCGCCGTTTCCCCGATAATGTCCCGCAGGGCGGTCTGGGCCGCCCATAGTATCGCCTGGCGGTAATCGGCCACCTCCAGCGCCGCTTTCTCGGCATCCCAAACCATCCAGAAGAGCACCGCATCCACATCCACCGGCACCGTGTCTTTGGTGAGCGTCTGTTCGGCAGTAAATGATGAGGTTTGCACGCGGTGATCAATCCACATAGGAATCGTATCGAGGACTGGGATCAGGTAAAAAAGCCCCGGCCCTCGAAATCCGCGAAATCGTCCCGCCCGCAGCACGATCGCCTTTTCCCATTGCAATGCAACCTGCATCGAGGCGGCTAAAAAAACGCCGGCTAGGGTAAGGACAATCGCCGGCGCGGGTTGACTGGTGAGCGCTGCCAAAATGACGCCCGCAGCCGCCGGCACGATAACCGAAGCGATTTGCAACGGATGGATGTGGGGATTACCTGGTCGAGGCGTTGTACCCATTGTCACCAAATTGGTACTCGGCATTTTAGATCCCTCCTAATCTACGTTTATTAAATCCCGAAGCGCTTGTAGTAACTCTATGGGTGAAGCGCCGATTGCGGCGGTGTCGGCCAGCGCCCGCTTGGCCACTGATAATATTTCCGCCGGCGACGCTTTGGATTTTTGAAAAGGCCGCTCACTGACGAAGGAGCCGCGACCTTGTTGGGTGATGATCAATCCCTCCCGCTCCAGCTCGGCGTAGGCGCGAGCGACGGTCGTCGGTGTAATCCGAAGATCCACCGCGAGCTGGCGGACGGTCGGCAACTGATCCCCCGGTTTCAGCCGTCCCAGCGCAATCTCATCGTGAAACTGCTCGATGAGCTGGGCATAGATCGGCAACGGGTCTTTCGGATTGATGATTCTCATCATTTCTCAAACTGCTTCAGGTAACCGCGCGGCTGGGAATAGCCTTTCTCCAAACGGTCGGACAGCCTTAGCGGGTCGCTGGACGGTGCTCGATTCCATTAGTAGCTACTTTACCCCATTCAGCCTTACTTATTGTATCAATGTACTAATAGTATATTACAATTAAAATTCGTTGTCAAGACCTGGCGAGCGGCTGTCAGGTATGCGGTACACCTTTAATCCGGCTTTATTTTTAATTAAATCCAAGTACAACGACGACGTATTGCCTCAAATAAGAATCCACACGAAATCGCTTAGTTGACACATCAATCCTCATCAGGATAAAATGGCGTTACCATAACCGTTGGAGGGTTTGACGTGGCGACCGTTGATCCCACCCTGACCGTAAAAGAAGGAAAATCTGCGCCCGCCAACTACGCCCAGCCGGATATCCTGCAGACGCCGGTGCAATTCGTCAAGGGAGTTGGGCCGGCCGCTTCAGAACTGTTAAAGCGCCTGGATATTCAAACTGCCGGTGATCTGTTGCGCCACTATCCCCGGCGCTACGAGGATCGAACCCACTTTCGCGAGATGATCAGTATCCGACCTGGCGAGACGATTTGCGTGGCCGGCACCGTACTTTCAGCGGAAGCCCCGTTTACACGACACGGCCCTCCGATCACCCGGGTAACGCTGCAGGACGCGACCGGTTATATCGAATGTGTATGGTTTAACCAGCCCTACCTTTTGAAGCGATTTCGTGAGCTGGCCTCTCGGGGTGGCAACATCGTGGCCTACGGTCTTGCCCAAGAATCGAGGTGGGGCTTGCAAATCCAAAGCCCCGAGTGGGAAGAGATGGAAACGGGGGCCGATTCGCTCTCTTGGAATCGGATCGTGCCGATCTATCCGGCCACCGAGGGGTTGCGGCAAGGCCGCATTCGTCGAATGATAGATAGCGCGCTCACCCGATATGTGAATGCGCTGGAGGATGTGCTGCCCGATTCGATCCGTAAACAACACCATCTGCTTGGGATTAAGGAGGCGATCAAGGCAATCCATTTTCCGGACTCGGAGTCGGATCGAGAGTGCGCGCGCCGGCGGCTGGTTTTCGAGGAATTCTTCTTGCTGCAGGTCAGTGCGGCTTTGCGCCGTCTTGAGTATTGCAATTGGCGGAATGCGATTCGCATGAACCCTCAAATTGATCCCTGGCGTGAACTGTCCCGCCTGCTGCCGTTTGATCTGACCCTCGCCCAGCGAAAAGCGATTGAGGCCGTCATAAAGGACATGGCAAGCGGATCGGTGATGAATCGGCTGCTTCAGGGTGATGTGGGTTCCGGTAAAACGGTGGTCGCGATGGCGGCGATGCTTTATGCCGCACTCAACGGCTATCAGGCGGCATTGATGGTGCCTACCGAAATACTGGCTCAACAGCACGCGATGGTCTTTCGTCAATTGTTAGCCGATAGCGATTGGCAGGTAGAGCTGGCGACCGGCAGTATGAGGGCTCGTGAAAAGCGCCATTCGCTCGCCCGCCTTGCGGATGGCTCCAGCTCATTTGCGATCGGTACGCACGCCCTCATTCAAGAAGGGGTTGAATTCCGCCGCTTGGCGCTGGTAGTGGTGGACGAGCAGCATCGTTTCGGGGTTCTCCAGCGGCAGGCACTCCAGCTCAAAAGCGAAGCGCCCCATGTGCTGGTGATGACGGCCACTCCAATCCCACGAACCTTGACGATGACCCTCTACGGTGATCTGGACGTATCGGTGCTGGATGAGATGCCCCCGAACCGTCGCCCGATCCGAACCTATTGGCGGCAGCAAGGTCAGCGATCGAGCGTTTATCAGGGGCTCCAAAAGCTGCTGGACCAAGGACGGCAGGCCTATATTGTCTGCCCGCTGGTGGAGCAATCGGAGCGGCTACAGGCGAGGGCGGCCCGAGAGCTGGCTGAAGAGGTCGCGAAGGAGAGATTGCTCGGATACCGGATCGGCCTGCTGCATGGGCAGATGAACGGTTCCGAAAAAGAGAAGATCATGCTTCAGTTCCGGCATCATGATCTGGATGTGCTCGTTGCGACCAGCGTGATAGAGGTTGGGGTGGATGTTCCAAATGCGACTGTCATCATCATCGAGAATGCGGAGCGATTTGGCCTATCCCAGCTTCATCAGTTGCGAGGGAGGGTCGGCCGCGGCGAGCATCTCTCTTACTGTCTTTTGTTGGCCGATCCTCAAAGTGACGATGCCTTCCAGCGCCTCCAGGTGATGGCGCAGACATCCGATGGGTTTAAAATCGCGGAAGAGGATTTGCGCATTCGGGGGGCCGGTGAATTTTTTGGGGTGAAGCAGAGCGGCGCGGCCGATTTGAGGCTTGGAAATTTAATTACCGATGTTGAATTGTTGGAGGAATCGCGGCAAGCGGCGGTGAACATAGTGGAGACCGATCCAGCCCTCGCGCGCTGGCCTAGCCTTCGCAAAGCGGTGGCACATGTGCACCCATCCACCGAACTGGCTACTATCGGTTGATTCATATCCGGATTCATTCCGAAAGATACCGGCCGGCTGATTGGCGCGATTGTATGCGTTTGCGAGGTGCGATGACCGTGCTGAAGAGGAGCCGATGCTTATAATGCCTAATTGCCGTGCGGTGATACCGGGCAGCTTTGATCCGGTTACCAATGGACACCTGGATGTCGTTCAGCGTACTGCCGAGCTGTTTGAAGAGGTGATCGTCGCGGTCGCGGCTAACTTGGCAAAACAACCTCTTTTTTCTTTAGATGAGCGCCTTGAAATGCTGCGGGAGGTATGTCAGCCATACCCCCATGTTCGGGTAGACTGTTTTAGCGGTCTACTTGTTGAGTATGCACTGAAGCAAAACGCTAAGGTCGTGGTAAAGGGGCTAAGGGCCGTATCCGATTTTGAGTTTGAGTTACAGATGGCCCTGATGAATCGCCGCTTGAGCGATGGGGCGGTGGAAACGCTCTTTTTAATGGCTGGGGCAGAGCACTCCTATTTGAGTTCGAGTATCGTCAAAGAGATCGCCCGTCTGGGTGGAAATGTGGAAGGGTTGGTGCCAGAAAGTGTTAAACAACGTCTCCGAACAAAGTCCGTCGAAGACTGAAAACCGGCGAGAGCGGCTGCCGGGTCGGTTTGTGCCGCAAACCGTCGAGCAAGTGGATATCGTAAAGTTACTTGACAAACTGGAGGAGTTGGGTGAAAAGGCCAGGCGGCTCCCGGGCAATATTTTAATCGGATTTGACGAAGAGCAGTACTTCAATCTGGTGATGAAGATCAGGGCCAATTTACCGGATGAGATCAAGAAGGCCAGCCGCATGGCGCGGGAAGGCAACCGCATTGTGGAAGAGGCCCAAGAGAATGCCATGCAGCAAGTTGAAAACAGCAAAGCAGTGGCGGCTCGAGTGGTGGAGGACGCCAAAGCCGAATCGAATCAAATTTTAACCAAGGCGCAAACCGAATCGGAACGAATTTTGAATCAGGCTCGTGCGGAAGCCGCCAGGATGGCCGAGCAGAGTGAAATACAGCAAATGGCAACCGCTCAAGCCAAGAGTATCTTGCAACGGGCCGAACAGGAGAGCCAAGAAATCCGCCACGGCGCGGATCAATACGCGCGAGATGTGCTGGAAAATTTAGAACGAGTGGTTGACAAAGCCCTCATCACGATCCGGAACGGTCGGGGCTCTTTGGATCGAGCCATCAGTCGCTGACTCGAATAACGTTATGGCTCAATTATAGGGTATTATGAAGCTGGATTTAACTGAAATCCTTTTAAATGTGGGCCGCTCGATGGCGTACCCGGTGAACGAGCCGGGCGTGCGCCTGGATGAAGAGGCAAGTACGACCGGCTACAAGGGGTCGTTGCGATTTACCAATTCGGGTGGCGCGCTGTTGGTGGAGGGCCGAATCTCCAGTCAGTTGAGGTTGGTATGCAGTCGCTGCCTGCGTCAATTCGAACAGAGTATCAGCTTCCTCATTGAAGAGCAGTTCGTCATTCAAATCCATGGCAAGCGATCAGCCGGCAAGAGCGTTACCATTCAGGAAGAGGATGAAAACCCGGATGCGGGCCGTATTTTTGAAGGCTCCTGGTTCGACTTAACCGAGATGCTGCGGCAACATATACTGTTGGAAATCCCGATTCAACCTCTCCATGATGAGAATTGTAGTGGTCTGTGCCCACATTGCGGCCAGGACCTCAATATGAAAAGCTGTTTGTGTCATGAGGATGATATGCCCTCACCCTTTGCGATACTGGCCAAATTCAGGTAATCGGATCGGCCGGATTTCGGTGAACGCGCGCCCTTTGCAACCTGCTTATTAAACTGGGTTGAGCTGGGTGAGTACCTAAACATTTGTAAAGAGTCGTATTAGTTCATATGAGTAGGCCGACACTGAGCGGGTGCCGACTTACAGGAGAAAGATATGCCCTTACCGAAAAGACGACATTCCAATCAACGAACGCGTTTGCGTCGTACCCATTATAAATTAGCGGTTCCCGCCGTTTCAAGCTGTCCCCGTTGCCACGCCCCACGCCAACCGCATCACGTATGCCCCTCTTGCGGATTTTACAATGGTCGCATGGTAATCTCAACTACCGAAAGATCAGCGCATTGATTTCAAGTTAGTGAGCTGAAGACGAATCTTTTGCAAAATGGATACCAGGACGACACTCAGTTACCGTTAAATATTACTCTGAGACTGTCACGCGGGATGAATCGGTTCGAGGTTGACGGTATCCAACATTTCGTAGCTGAAAATAAGAGGGGAGCCAATCTTTGCGCATTGCAATAGACGCTATGGGCGGCGATCTAGGCCCATCAGCGGTGGTTCAGGGTGCAGTGAGCGCGATGAAAAACGGCACTACACCGGCTGAACTTTTGCTGGTAGGTGATGAAGCCATTTTAAATCAACAACTGGAGCGCTTTCATCATCCCGCTCAAATACGAGTGGTCCATGCCCCTGACACCATTTTAATGACCGAAAAGCCGATTGAGGCCATCCGGAAAAAGCCGGGCGCCTCAGTGCTGATGGCGGCTCAACTGGTTAAGCGCAAAGAGGCGGATGGAGTTGTCACCATTGGCAATACCGGCGCCGCGATGGCGGCCGCCCATTTTGAGCTGGGCACGATATCGGGAATAGGCCGCTCCGCCATCGCAACCACGGTGCCGAGCCGTCCCAACCCCGTACTGCTTTTGGATGCGGGCGCCAATGTGGATTGTAACCCCCAAAATATGCTGGAGTTTGCGATGATGGGGCATATCTACGCCAAGACGGTGCTTCATATCGAGCGACCGCGGGTTGCCTTGCTCTCCAATGGTGAAGAGCCGAGCAAGGGTAATCGGCTTACCCGCTCCGCCTATTCACTTTTTGACGGCGCCCCATTGAATTTCGTGGGATACCTGGAGGGAATGGACATCTTTCGTGGTCGCGCTGATGTGGTGGTGTGCGACGGATTTTCAGGCAATATTGTTTTAAAGGTGGGAGAGGGTGTCGCCGATATGGTGCTGCACCTGATTCGCGACGAGCTGACCCGCCACCGATGGATGTGGTTACCCCTGTTTTTCCTGCGGAAAGGAATTCAAAACATTCGGTCCAAGATAGACTACCGCGAATTTGGCGGCGCACCGCTGCTGGGCGTGAAAGGTGTTTGCATCATTGGACACGGTCGCTCGGACGCTCTGGCAATCCAAAATGCGATTCGGATCGCCCATCTGGCCATCGAGGGGCAGTTGGTAGAGCAGATGGAAACACTGGCCGTCCACTTTGCAGCCGGAGCAAAGCTTTCGTGATCACGGCGAGACCTTCAGTGCCGTCTCAGCCGGTGCGAAGAGCCGGTATCGTTGGGCTGGGAATGTCGGTTCCCGATCTGGTGGTGTCCAACTATGACCTTGAAAAGCGGGTGGATACCTCGGCTGAGTGGATCCGAACACGAACCGGCATCCAGGAACGCCGCATCGCCGGTGATAGCATAACGACCTCGATGCTGGGCACTCAGGCAGCCCTTAACGCACTCCGTGACGCCGACATCTCTTCGCAGTCGGTTGACGCGATAATTTGCGCGACCACCTCAGGCGATTACCTCTGGCCCTCAACGGCGTGCTTGATACAGCAAGGAATTGGGGCGAACCCTATCTGCGCATTCGATGTGGCGGCCGCCTGCTCGGGGTTCGTCTACGCGCTGGATTTAGGCGCCCAATACATTGAGAGCGGCCGTGCGGAAACGGTGCTGGTTGTCGGTGCCGATACCTTGACCAAACAACTGAATTGGGAGGATCGCAGCACCTGTGTGCTTTTTGGAGATGGTGCAGCGGCGGTGATACTGAGATCATGTAATCCGGATGAGGGATTGCTGGCTACCAGCCTAGGCGCTGATGGGGGCGGCTCGGAACTGATATGGATTCCAGCCGGCGGGACCAAAACGCCCATTAGCCACTGCGTGCTGGATAAGAAGCTCAACACGATACAGATGCGAGGACCGGAGGTCTACAAGTTTGCGGTCAAGGTGATGGGCGAGGTGGCGATTGATGCGCTTTCTCGCTGCGGATTAACGTGCGCCGATGTTGATCTTTTAATCCCTCACCAGGCCAATATCCGCATTATCCAATCGGCCGCCGAGCGAATGGGTTTGTGCCAGGATCGAGTTTTTATCAATGTGGAGCGGTACGGCAACACTTCGGCTGCTTCGGTGCCGATTGCCTTGAGCGAAGCGGTAAAGGCAGGTCGGATTCAGCACGGAGATATCGTGGTGCTGGTGGGATTCGGAGCGGGCCTTACCTGGGGAGCCAATGTGATCCGCTGGTCCCGAGATGAGAGTGACTGCCGTAAAACAGATTCAACGACCGGCGGCCTTGAATGAATGTCCGGTCGTGGGTTCAATTTAATTTTTTCTTCCCTTTCTCGCTTGCCAATCGAATGTCCGGCGATTATAATAATCTCCGCATAAAGGGATACGATTGAAACGACTGGCTCTGTTATTTCCCGGTCAAGGATCACAATGTGTCGGCATGGGGGCGGAAGTTGCAGCCAATGAGGGCGCCGCCAAAGCAATTTACGACCGGGCCGACTCGGTGGTAGGCCGCTCGATCAGCCATCTTTGCTTCGAGGGGCCGGAAGAGGAGCTTCGCCAAACCATAAACGCACAACCGGCGCTCTTTACGACTTCGGCTGCGCTACTAACCGCGTTGAGAAACCGGGTTGAGGTTAAGCCGTTTGCGGTAGCCGGGCATAGTGTGGGTGAATATGCAGCCATTTGGGCAGCCGGAGGGATTGTTTTTGAGGCGGGGTTAAAGGTGGTTTTGCGGCGGGCTGAACTGATGCAAGAGGCAGCCGCCGTGCATGCGGGTACCATGTGCGCTGTATTGGGCTTGGATATTGAGACGATACGGCAGGTCTGTTCAGAGGTTTTTCATCGCACCGGCGGCGTCGTTTCAATCGCTAACTATAACTGTCCGGGCCAGGTTGTCATTTCGGGGGAGGTACCGGCCGTCGGTCAGGCCGGTCAAATGCTGAAGGAGCGGGGAGCGAAGCGCATTGTGCCGCTGGCAGTGTCCGGCGGTTTCCACTCGCCCTTAATGGTTGGCGCCGGCGATAAACTTTACCCCCATTTAAGGGAGACCGGATTTAAAGACACTCAAATCCCGGTAGTTGTTAATGTGACGGTCGAGTATATTCGCCATGGGGTGGATTTCCCCCCCCACTTAACGATGCAGGTGAGTGGCTGCGTTCGATGGGAAGAGTCGATGCGCCTGCTGATAAATGACGGTGTGACGACCTTTTTGGAGGTGGGCGCCGGCGAGGTTCTTTGCAGCTTGTTGCGACGAATTGAAAAGACGAAAGCGACGGCAGAACCGATTACTGCTCTGGCAGTGAATGACATGAACTCTTTGGACGAAGCGTGCCGCTTCTTGGACTCAAACGAGTGGGAATCTTTATCGAGCGGGAGTGAACTAATTTGACTTTATCGAATCAGGTGGCAATTGTAACCGGCGCCGGACGAGCTGGAAAAGGAATCGGCAGGGCGATCGCGCTCGCGCTGGCAAAGGCGGGCGCGAGTGTTGTTATTTCAGATTTCGTGCCTGAAAATGCGGATCGAGTGGCCAATGAGGTTATCACCGCCGGAGGAAAGGCGATCGCTATAACTAGCGATGTTACTTTAAGCAGTGATTGTGAGGAGCTGGTTGCACGAACCGTCAATGAATTTGGCCGGCTGGACATCCTGATCAACAATGCTGGTATCACCCGCGACAACCTACTATTGCGGATGAGTGAGGACGATTGGGATTCGGTGGTGAACACCAATTTGAAGGGAGCGTTTCTCTGTACAAAAGCGGCCGCTCGAATCATGGTGAAGCAGCGACGCGGTAAAATTGTAAATATCGCATCGGTTATGGGGATTGTTGGTAACGCGGGTCAGGCTAACTACGCCGCATCAAAAGGCGGTATTATTGCGCTGACGAAAAGTGTCGCCAAAGAGCTGGGGTCGCGCAATATTAACATCAATGCGGTGGCACCCGGTTTTATACAGACGGTGATGACGGATGCGTTGCCCGAAGAGCTTAGGGATAGAATGCGTGAGCAAGTCCCGCTGAAACGGTTGGGTGAGCCGGAAGATGTCGCCAACATCGTTGTTTTTCTCTGCACTGAGGCAGCAAGTTACTTGACTGGACAGGTTATCACGATTGATGGCGGCCTGTTTATGTGATCAACCGAACAGCCGAAAACAATCTCAAATCAAACTTAAACAGGAACAAAGGAGAGACATAATGTCAACGACGTTCGAGCGAGTTAAGAAGGTTATCGTGGATCAACTGGAGGTTAATCCGGAAGAGGTTACGATGGAAGCCTCGTTCATCGACGACCTAGGCGCCGATTCATTGGACGTGGTAGAGCTGGTGATGGGCCTGGAGGAGGAGTTCGAGGTGGAAATACCGGATGATGACGCTGAAAAGATAAAGACAGTCCAGCAGGCCGTCAATTACATAGATGAGAAGATGCAGAAGTCATGAGCTTCTGACTCCTTCTCGGAAAATTCGTGCCACGGATGGCCGTTCTTTTTAAATTTTGTGACAAACGGGCCGGTGCGTTTCACGCAACCGGCCTTCCACGTTTAAGAATTATACTGGTCCGCTTTTGGCCGTATCCATATTTAAGTTGTGTGGGTACATGAGACAATAATCATATCGAGATACCGGCAAAGCGGCAGGTAAACGCGCCCCGCCGAATGTGGGAGTGCTTGGGACTGATTGGACCGGTACGACCTATTGGTTAAATATATCCCATCGGGCGTTGGAGCGGTTATTCAGGTCGCAAGTTGATGATGCGGGTCGGTTTCTGTTGTTGGATGCCCATTTATTGGCAGAGATGGGGCTGGTGGAGCGGTAAGTCCGGCATATTGGGTAACCCAATTTTCACTTCCAATCAAAACATTGAACACGCCCTCCAACTCGGTCAACAATAATTAGCCGACCGTTCCAGTCTGCCCCGATCGCGCTCGGGAATGCCACCTCACCGGGCCGCACGCCAAATCCTCCCATCGAATCGAGATACACCACCTGATCACCATTTCGCTGAAATGCACTGATTACTTGGCGAAGAGTATCAACCACCCAGATGTCACCGCGGCGGTCGGTACATATCGCGGCAGGCAGTGAAAAGTTAGTTACTCCAGCATTGTGGGTACCAAAGCCCAACAGCAATTTTCCATCCGGAGAGAGAATTTGCACCGCCAATGACTGGGCATCGGTGATATAGATTCGTCCAGCGGTATCCACCCAGATATCAGTAATGGCAGTAAACTCACCCGGACCGATGCCGGTTTTTCCCATAACCTTCCGAAATTTACCCTTAGAGTTGAAAATTAAAATACGATTGGGGCAGGCAATATAGACATTATCCAGATAGTCAACCGCGACAGCAGTCGGCTTGGAGATCATGGCTTGAGCGGCCTTACTTCCGGTCTCGCCGGATGCCGTTTTAGCAAGGTATCGAGCCGGATCAATATGTCCAATCGTATCGCCGCGGTAATCGCAAACGTCCACCGTGTTGCAGAGGTTGTCAACGATGTAAATAGTGCCTTTACTGCTTACCGCAATGCTGCGTGGCTCACCGTTTTGCGTTTGACCTTCGAGGGTTACCTGATGGACAAACTGATAGGTCGGTATTCCATGCTCATCCAAAATAACCACCCGATGATTGCCGGTATCGGCGACCAGTATTTCCCGATGAGCCGCATCACACCATACGCCGGCCGGATTTCGGAATGGGAGATTAAAGGCGGAGGATGTTGCAAATATCAACCGCTTCGGGACGACCGGCGATTGGCTGTTTTGGGCAAGAAGAGCGGCCTGTGACGCCGCGATGAGCAGCGCGGTTGTAAGATATCGTTTTGCTCCCATTCTGTCGCCTCAAATTATTATAGAGGGTTGCGGTCAACGCACCCCCTTTATGGCATGTGGTGCAAAGGTCCCGATGCCAATCCTCCTGCGTAAGGTAGTGATGATTTCCCCCGTGAATTTCATGGTGGCAGCTCACACAGGTCATCATTCGTCCCGTCAGTGGGTTGATAATCGGTTTGTTGTTGGGGCCGGTACCGACCGGATGAGTCATCTTATGCTCCCCTTGATGGCAATTTTTACAAAGAGTGATCGGATCGCTCACCAGCAGATGCTCCTGGGTGGACTGATGTCCGTCGTGGCATATGAGGCAGTTGCCGGATTGTACCGGTAAATGGGTGTAGGATTTACCCATCGCGGTGGCAATATCGGCATGGCAGGACAAGCAGGTGGTCCCGACAGACGCTCTGAACAGAGGAGGGCGCTGCTGGTTTGAGCCGTGCGGATCGTGGCAACTCAAACAAAATCGCTGCTGTACCGGGTAGTGGAGATGGGCGGATTTATCAGCCGGCTTCGCGACGTCGGCATGGCAACGCACGCAGAGTTCGCTGACCGGCACGATGAGAGCCGCCGTCTTCGAAACGCTGGCCGATTGATGGCAGAGCGTGCATTTCCGTTGTGCAAATGGTTCATGTTGTACGGACGGCAGTCCGGCGGCAGCCGGATCTTTCATGTGGGCGGAGTGACACGATGTGCAATTATCCCCCTGCAGGTCATATCCGCCATGTCTTTGCACAAATTTCGGATCTTTGGGGTCATGGCAACCGGCGCAGGCAGTGCTGACCGTGTCCAGCAGCAGCGCCGGCTGTTGAGAGGCATGCGGGCTATGGCATTCCAAACACTGCCCATCGGCGACCGGTTTATGCTGAAAGACGCCAGCGGTTGCCTTCATATCGGCGTGGCAACCGGTACATAGAACGGGAGGCTGCATTTTCAGCTCATGAGTCTGCCCCTGATGCACACTGTGACAAGAAAGGCACGAAATCCCTCTCTGCGCATGGCGGGAAGCCAGCCAGTAGCGGTGCGAAATCCGGTCCTTCACCGGCAATCCGGTTCCATTTGCACTGGAATGGCATTTTAGACAGAGGGTGTTAACCGCATCGGCTTTCATTTTGGATGGGTTGATAATGGCGGTTTTATTGCCGGCAACGTGCTTGGCGGCCGAACCATGGCAGCTCTCGCATGCGTGCTGAGTATGGGCATGCGGATTGGTCGCGAAGTTGGCTGCAATCTGCTTATGGCAATTGGCGCAAGACGCGGAACCGGCGTACGAAGCACCATCGCCATTGGCGGCGGGGTCGCTCCAGGCCATCTGCCGAATGGTGGTCAATGTTTCAGCCAGTATCAGCGCCAAGCCGACGGCTAATACTCGCCGAAGCCAGAAATATTCCGATTTTGCACCCATTTTTAAATTCCTTCCATCCACTATTACTCTGGCAATGTTATAGCGTAACTATCCTAACCTCACGCCATCGTCCACAATGCGCCAATTTCATAAACCCTAAAGGCTTTAAAAACCTTTAGGGTTTCGTCCCGCCGGACTGAACCCCCTCGTAATGAACCTGCACCTCTATCTCCTGCCTGTTGACTTCACTCGCAGGCCGGTATAAGCAGAACTGCCGGATTAATATCACGTAGCCATACCAGTAAATTATCAGTCAATGCAGCTACTTATCAGATCGGACAATAACTCAGTGAATGTCTGCTTTCAGGTGGCACTTTGCGCACACTGCACTCGACGGCGTTTTGGTGATCTTGTTCGGGTCACCGTTATGATCGCTGCCCGGCCCATGACATGCCTCACAGGTGACTCCCTCCAGCGCCGGCGTTTTCGTGACATCGGTAAAGCCACCCGCGCCGTAACCGGTGGTATGGCAGGGCAAGCATTTCTCGTTTTTATCCTGTTTCATCGCGACCAGCAGATCGAAGGCGTGAGCATGCGGTTTCTTGCTCCAACTGGTAAATACATCGCTGTGACACATCTTACAATTGGTCACTCCCACGTAGGTTGCGGTGCTGGCCGGCGTTGACTGTTGAGCGAAGATGACGGAAGTAGCTCCCACCGCCAAAAGCGCCATCACAATGATCGTACGTCTAAATCCATACATCGTTTGAAATCCTTTCCACTTTAACGCATCGCCTGCAAGATACTGGCGGCCACCGTATTGATCGCGCCCTCCTCATCGGGTGGGGCGCTCAGTTTCACCACAAATCGGCCGGCTATGGCGGCGATGTTCAATGCACCAAACTGGGATTGCCAGCGGTAGGCAGTAAGGTTTTGAAATTTCATCTCGGTTGCGCCGGGTTGCTGCAGCTTTATCACATCGAGCGCGATACTGTTCTTTCCGTAATCAGTGATTTTGGCATCCACCTGCACTGCACCGCCCCGGTAGGTGGAAGAGACTTGACTCACGCCACTTTCGCTGGAGAAATAGGGATCATCCCGTTCGAAGCCGGACACGGACGGCAGGAATCCCTTCATGTCCGCTTCGCTGAAGCCCTTACTCTCATCGTTGAAGCGGGCGTTTGCAAAGGTTTCGGCGGCAGACGGCGGCGCGGTGGATGGGGAGGTGGCGGGGACGGACGACTGATTCATCTGCGGTCTTGCTGCGGTCTCAGCTAGATACCCTTCAATCTGCTTTTGCTCTTTCATCATGCGTCGAACCAAATCCTTGACGACCTCCTGGGCGATACGGCTTAGAGAAGGAGTTCCGCTGCCACCGAACAGGCTGTCATTTGCTTTACCGGTTCGGGTTACTACTCCGGCCCATAGAATTTGCGAGGATGAGGCATCAATTAATCGGGCGTCCATCGCCACCGTCAATCCGTTACCGCCGCCTCTCGATTGGCCGAACTCCGAAATGGTGCCAAGCAACAACAGTCTCGCATTTAATTTCTGAGAGAGCTGCTTAACCTGACTCGTGTCCAACTCGCCCCGGGCGCGGATGTCAATGAGCGCCGAGTTAACCACGGTTGGGTCAACGATGATAAAGGTCCGGGTTGTAAGCAATTGGGTCACAAAGATGCCCAGCACCTTTTGATCCGCCTGCGTGTCTTCGCTGAGGTTGCTAAAGGGTATAATGGCCAGGCGAACATGAGCGGTAGGGGCAACATGTGAGCGAACATAAAACGTGTTCGTTTGCGCACCGCCGCCGCCGGTCAATATTCTCGATCCTAAAAACAGCCCTACAAACCACTTTGCCAGCGTATCCATCTCACACCTCCCATAGAGGCAAGCGTTTATTGATCTCGGCAAAAAACCACGTTGCCACGATCGTTTCCATCAAAAATTACTCCCGTATCCCAAGCGGATGCTCTTCGTGTCAAACCCGCTGAGATCGTCATGTGATTTATCGTATTCGACGAACAGGTAGCTGCCCGGCGACACCGAATAGTTAAGCTGCAACGAAAACAGCTTGCCCGCATAGCTGGCGCCCACCGGCTGTGTGAGCATCACCGTCTGATTCAAGACATTATCAGAAGCCTCCAAAACCAGATAGAGGCGCGAGTGAATGATAGTGGATAACCGGAGCGTGCTATTCAAATTAGAAGAGGTGCTGTTCAGGCCGCTCTGATTCAAACGGGTAAAAGCGTATGAAAGCTGAGTGCGTAGATTGGGTGACCAGATAAAGCTGTAATTTTCGGTATTGGTGTTCAACGTAAATGGCGAACCGCTGGTCAAGCCTGAGAGACTGGAGCTCGCAACAGAGATTGTCCCGCGCAACGTTCGGGTCAGAGTTGAATCCACCTGGGCGGATCGGGTCGTTATGTAGCTGGTGCTGCCGAGTGATGCGCTGTTCATCTGCGTCCAACCTAAGGTCAAATTGGTATCGGGCAAAATACTGGTTGTGAGCATCTGCAGCGATTTGGAGTTGGTGAACTGGCCCACCAGCAGTGGGGCCAGTACAGGCTGTTCGGCCTGGGTTAAATTGAAGGAGAGCGATGTATGAGTGGTGAGCTGCAGAGTGCTGGAGAAGTTTCGGGTTCGAAAGCTCGACTGCCCACCCAGCGTACTTTGATCGTTGGTCTGCATACCGGCTTGCAGCGCCAGAAAGCGCCAGGGAAGATAAGACAGGTTATAGGATTGCGTGGTGGAGCTAAACGTTTGATTGGCATAAGTGGAATCGGCAGCATCGTTGGTTGAGCGATCGATGCTGGCGGAGAAGTTGGAGGTTGGCGCGAAATTGAGGGTCAGATCGGATTGGGTCTGGCTGGTATCGCGGCCGGGAGCGCCACCGCCGATATGGGTGCCGACTTGGCTGATCGTCAACCCGACATTCAATCCCTTAATCAGTGGCCGGGTGTAGGTTAATCCGGCGCTGGAGTAACTGGTGCCGCTGCTCGTATTAGTGCCTCCATAAAATTGGCTCTGGCCTTCCCACGAGCCCAGCCAGGTTATACCCAGATCACCGAAACGTTTAAAAATGGAAGTGGTGGTGCGATCGTCGGTAAAGGAGTAGACGCCGTCACCGGAACCGCTGGAATATTTCGCCGAATAACGGGTCACATTAAAGATCGGCAAACGGGGAATCTGGAAAGTGAGGCTGAAAAGGGCGCTGCCGGCGCTGCCGTTTATCGAAATACCGGTCCTCAAATCCTGGGATCCCGTATCGGTTTGAGTGAGATTGCTGAGAAAATCGAAGTAACGGCCGGATGCGCGCAGCGTGGCGGTGGCATCGGTGTATCGGCTGACATACCCGTACTCCGCCGATGCGTTACGATCCATTCCGAAATTGAAGCTCAACCCACCGAATCCCAGCCCAACTGGGCGCTTAAACCGGATATTCCAGGAGTTGCTCTGCAGGTGAAGATGAGAGTTCGTCACGTTCGGTCCCTTCATTGAGAGGAACTCTTCCCAGTGCCCGTAAGAGATAGCCAGGTTGTTTACGATGGCGACCAGCATACCGGGCAATGCGCTGGTGGGGGCGAAACCGAGTCCGCCCCTATCCATTGGAGTTGCTGCAAGCAGCGGAGATGCCTCAACCGCCAAATTGCTCCTATACGATGTAGGGGAGGCGGTACGATCGGTCGGCGGAGCTGGGAACGAACCAGGCGCGCTCGAGCTGTTCGGTAATGGAGACAGCACGGTTGCGCTCACCTGCTCGATGCCGGGTATGCGGCCGCCATGAAAGGTCGCCAGCACTTCACCGGTCGCATCAGTCTGAGAGGGGCCGGTGGTCAAGATTCCCAGTCCCGATTGCACGCTGAGCTGAACCGTCGCGTTGGGAACCGGCCTTCCAAACAGGTCGGCCACCCGAACCAGCACCTGAGATACGCTTCTTCCATCGGCCGGTATCACGGCTGGGTTGGCCTGAACGGTAACCTTCGCTGCGCCGCCGCCGGTTAAATGGATCGTCACCGCACCGCTGGATTGGCCGGTAAGAGTATCGGCGGTGATCGTCACGTCGCCCGGCGTGCTGCCGGCCACGTAGATAGCGGCTGCATGGCCGGTAGCATCGGTGATCGGCTTTATCGGCAGGATGTGGCCATTGTATCCCGATGCCTTGAATTGAAGCTGAACGCCGGTGACCGGATTCCCTCGCGAATCGGTAACCTGTACACTGATATTGGCGGTACTGACCCCATCAGATGGTATTTGATCGGGATACGCTACAACGCTGACGTTCAGAATGCCTCCGGGAAGCGAAGATCGTCCGGAGCCGGTGGCGCACAGTTGAATGCTGGTTGATCCGCTGATGCGCAGCCGAACTATGGTTTGGCCGGTGACTTGGGTGGTTTCGTCACATGCTTGAATCACGGCGGAATCAGCGGTTACACCGGCCAGGTATCGCGCGCGAACTTGACCGTTCCGGTCCGTCACAATCGTCTCCGGCATCAGCGATTCACCACCCGATAAGCGCCGGAACTCCACTGAGCGGCCGGAAAGAGGCCGCCCGTTCGCATCGGTAACCGTGGCAACGATCTGAGCGGTGCTGCGTCCATCCGCATCGAGCGTATCGGGCGTAGCGGACAGCTCGAAGTAGACCTTCTGGTTTGCAGGCTGATTCACAAAAATATAGGCTCCGGCTGATATCTCAATTTGCCGCCCCTCCGAATCGATCAGGTGGAGGCCCACTCGACTGCCACTGCCGACGGCGGTATCCGGAGACCAACTGGTAATCGCCTCATCGCGGGTGATGGACTGCAGCGGCAATCGGCTTGCTCGGTCGGTTACCCCATCGCTCTTTGGCTCTATCCGATAGGTAGCCGCTTCAGGTGCTGCAAGTTTCACCGTGCAGCTTGCACCGGCTGGGATCAGCGGCGTGCCGTTCGGTGTCGGAAATGGCTGAGTGCACTGATAGTCGTGGTAATAGGTCAATGCGATCGGCTTGAAGCCGGCTGGAATTACGCTGACCATCACGCCCTGCCAGGATATCTGTGAAGAGCCGGGCGCCTTTTGACGAATGTATATCGAATGGGATGAACATCCAGTCCAATTTGCAGTCGGAACGTTAAAAGTGATTTCGGAAGGCGATACCATTCGGGAATTGCTGGGCAGCGGCTGTCCATTTCCGGCATCGCTTCCCGTCGGCGCCTCATCCACCACATATTCGAGCTGGCTGATCGGAGGCGCTTTGCCCTCAAATTTCAGGTCCACCGCCACGGTCGCGCTCCCCGGCTGGAAAGGCGCGGTGGAGATCGTCATTCGGGAAGTGACCGCCGGAGCTCTGGTGGTTGGATCGTAGCGTTTCGGCTCGTGGTTTACACCGTGACATTTCAAAATGCAGCCATGCTGTCCCGACATACCATTCACGGTGGCGTCATAAAACCAGACCGGCCCGTTGGTTACGACACCGTTGATGTTAGCGGAGGTGCTGCTGGGCGAGACGTCGGCCGTATTGAATGCAATGTTCCGGCAACCGGCCGGCGGCGTTCCTGCGATTTGGGCGCTGTTGTATCCGTGGGGATTGTGGCAATCGTTGCAGAGGGCCTTTTCCTCCTTTAAATGGAGCGCATGTAGGTTTTCATCGCCGGTTCGAAAGGTGGTGCTCATGCTGCCGGAGCTGGTCAACCGCTGCTCATTGTGGCAATCCAGGCAGAGGCGAAAATTGTTCGGATCATAGGTGGCCACGGTGGTTGAGTTTCCGTTATCGTAGGTATCTAGCAGCATATTAGGGATGACATTGGCGCCGTTTACTGAGACCGAAGCGATGGTTTCGGTATGCGGATTGTGGCAGTTTACACAGAGCGCGTAATCGCTGCTGGCTCGCGGTCCCCAATAGGCGGTTGCGGCGTTATAATCGGTCGAGCTACCGTCGTATGGATCGGTTGTCCGGCCCCACCAGGCGTCCAGGCTGTTTCCATGTTTAACTGATTGATAAAGCGTTTGGCCTCCAAAGCCTTGCGTGCCACCGGCTCCGATCTGATTGTGGCAGGTGAAGCAGAGACCGTTGCGCACGGTGGGTTGACTGGTATCCACCATCGGCACCAAAAGCATCCGGTTGCTGGGCGCCGACCCTCCCGGCGCACCGCCGATATTGCCGGCCGGCGCCCCGCCATGCGGGTCATGGCAGTTTAAACAGAGTCCCTTTTCGCCCGTTCGAGCGGGGTAATCGGCGGAGCCGGGGAATAGGTTCCACGGAGAGATGCTGGTGGCGTGCGGCGTTCTAAGATAGCCGGAGTAGGTGGCGCTCACGCCCTCCGATCCCTTGTACCAATATGAGCGGGAAGCAAGATCGTGGTTGGTGCCCGGGCCGAATAGGGTCGTGTTATCGTGGCAGTAGTTGCAGAGCGCGTTCTCTTCCGCCGGCGCAACACCGTTCTGGCTCCCCATTGTACGGTTCAGCATGTGATGGATAACGCCGTCGCTCTGTTCGGCCGGCGTCACCAGAGCCGGCACATTGGGGTTGAGCCCATGGCTGCTATGACAGGTCAGGCACGAGCCGCGGTCATAGACGCGAGCGGCGCCGGGAGGGATTGCGGGGGTGGCTAGGTTGGCATTGAGAACGTTGGCGATATTCCCATAGCTGGTGCCGGCAACCCATTGGGCGCCGCTGGATAGTGAGCCATGTTTTGAAGCGGCATAGGCGGCGCTGCGCTGTGTACCGGCCCAGCCATCGTACCAGAGCAGATTGAACGAGGTGGAGCTGGCACGATCGTGACAGCTTGCGCAGAGCTGATTCTCGGGTGCTTGAAACACCAATGCCGAATTAGGGGGATGCGATACTCCTTTGAGACTGCTATGCTGATCGTGGCATTGAATGCATTGACCGGCCCCAAATTGAGCGGGGTTGATGGTATAGCCGCCGACTGGCGTGTTGGGAGGCCGCAACGCGCCGGTCGTGCCGTCCTGGTTCACATCTCTACCACCATGCTCCGTTTTGTCGAATGGATAAGTAGGTTGCGCCACCAAGCGGCCGGGTGACGCGGCCAGGCAGAACCCCACAACGGCCGCCACAATTGCACCCCGCCGGTAAACCGCTGCCAATCCCGAACCACACATTGTCGGTTTACACTTTCAACCATACCTTTGCCTCTCCCATCAACGAGTTAGCGCGCCAGATCGTCATCGCGTTACCGACCGGCGCGACAAATAACAGGTTTTGGTGCGGTAATGGAGCCGGATAGGCGGCCCAGAAAGAAGAAAGCGGTTTCGCCTTTCCGCCCGCAATCTGCAGGCTCCATATCTTTGGCACTCCATCGTTCGCGACGGTGAACAGCAGCTTCCCGCCCGCGATACATAAGGGTAGAGAGGTATTGGCATAAAACAGGTCGTAGTCCGAACGAATACGGCGCTCATACAACATGCGCTGATGACCATCCATTGAAACGCGGCGCAACTCCCAACATCCTTTAGTGCCGGGCTGCGATCGTAGCAGGGCGATCACCAGGCAGCGGTCGGCCGAAACCCAAGTGATACTCTGGACGTAATCGCCAGATCCGATGCCCAGTGCAGCCAGCGGATGGGCGGAGGACCCATTGCTTCTTGCGATCCAAAGGTGATCGCGCCGGATAAACAAAATCTTCTTGCTATGCTGACTCCAGACCGCCAGCGAATCGCCGGGTGTGGATTGCGGCAGCGAGGGGAAGAGTGGGCGGGCAATTCCACTCGATAAAGGATAGATCATGATACTTTTTCGCCCTTGAAAGAAACCGGAGTAGAGAATACGGTCGCCATCGGGCGACCAGGAAATCATCGGCGAGTTGAGGTAGATATTCAGTTTTCGGGAGGTGAGCTTGGGCTTGAATTTCCATAAGACAGTCGCGCTATGAGAGATCTCTAACAGATAGAGGCCGTTCGGCGACCAGCTCAATCGGGTATCCAGGTCGGCCGGTCCGATCGGCTTGGGATGATCTCCTTTGGTATCCCCAATCCATACCTCGCAGCGATGATTGATGGTGCTGAGATAGGCGATGTGATTTCCATCAGGTGAAGCGACCGGCCCCCAATTTGCCGGAAAGCTGGGGGTGAGGCGGCGGATATCCTCGCCGCTGGTTCGGGCGATCCACATCTCACTGGCGCAACTGGAGCGTGTATCCTGCCCCTCAAACAACACCCACTTCCCATCGGGTGAAAATTGAGGGTAGCGGGCGTAGAGGTGGTCATCTCCGATAACCTGAGTGATGGTGCCGGTCGGCTCTACCAGACAAATCCGCTCTCCCTTTCCGCGCTGCACCGTCTCGGCTAGCATTTTCCCATCGGGTGACCACGCGACTCCATCGCTAGTCACAGCCGATTTGGCCACAAATTGCGTCGTTCC
Organism: bacterium; assembly: GCA_021842405.1. GTDB lineage: Bacteria > Armatimonadota > Chthonomonadetes > Chthonomonadales > JAMCWF01 > JAMCWF01. Next base: position 3,556 of record JAKBZR010000040.1, on the reverse strand, counting down.
GGAAGCAACCATACACAGCGCCAGCAGATAGCCGTTTGGTGGAATGGCAGCGCAAAATGCAATCTCCTTACTATCCGGCGACCAAACCGGCCTCGATGAGCCAAGTTGTTTGACACGGGCGATCTTGCCGGTAATCCGGTTGTATATCCAAAGCTCCGACAGCCAGCCGATGTGAGGATTCCCCGAATCAAACGCTATCTGCCGACCATCCGGTGACCAGGAGAGATGTCTGGCATAGACATGGGTGGCGATGCAATGGCGGTGCGCGCCGTTGATATCGGCCAGCCAGACCTCCCGCCACTCCGCCTTGGGCAGCAGGTAAGCGATCGTCTTGCCATCCCGCGAGGCGGCCACCGATTGTGCATTGTGCGGCAGCCATGACCAAGCAACACGCCAGCGATGATCGCCGAGTGAAATCGAGCACCAGCCGAAACGACCATTGTGCCAGGTCTCCGCGTTAATGTACCGGCCATCGGGCGACCAGATAAAATCTCGGACACCATCTCTTGTAAGCCGGCGAGGATCTCGGCCATCCGCCTTCATTACCCATAAATTAACCGGTTCTCCGATCTGCTGTGAAAAAAAGGCAATGTACCGGCCGTTGGGTGACCACTGCCCTCCCCAGCCGCCATTCGGCTTCAAAGGGGTTGACGCCGGTACTGCTCCACCAGCCGCCAAGCCAACCGCAACCAGCGCCCCAACCCAGCAACGGGTTATCGGGTAGGTGCGGCTACCGCTCGCCCCCCATACATTTTTTAAAATCGCAAACTTCATAGAGTACACTGATTTAAAACTCCACCCTATTGGACGTGGCACTGTCGGCATAGGGAGCTTAACCCTAGCGCTACCCCGTCCGCGTCTCCCTCTTCGGTAAAGGGACCGTTACCGGATAAGTAGGTCAATCCAAAGGGGTTTTGATTTCCATGCGCTCGGTGGCAGGTGATACAGGTCGGTGTCAGCTTGTCGCTGGCAGAAGCGCTGCTCCATGGCTGCCCCTCGGTTCCCCATTGGCCAGTCGCGCTCATCACCTTCACCCGATAGTTATGGCCCGTATAGAGCGATAGGCTGGAATGGCCATTTCCGATCGCCCCGATGCTGGCATCGGCGGTCGGGTGTCGCAGCCAGTTCACACCGCCGCTGCCCCCCATATTGGAATCGCCGGCCTGACCGTGAAAATCGGTGTGGCAGCCCCGGCAAAACTGCCCCATGCCCGAATTATGAATATTCGGCTCGTTAAAATCCACGTTGTCCTGGCTGTAATCGGTGCTGATGTCGGACGGCGACCAGCTTCGCAGAAAGACATCCTTCGTCAAATCGTTGGTGCCGACCGCGTAGGTAACCCCATATAGGTTGAGGTAGTACGAGTTTCCGTGCGGCTGATGGCAATTCGCACAGTTCAAACCCACCGAAAAATTTTGGGTACCGCCGGGCGGCACGCCGGTATAGCCCAGGCTATGCCCTTTCCACTCCTCATAAGGGGCGCTGCCGGTCGGTAAGGCGCCCGCTTCCCGCACATAATTGCCGGTATTGGGGCCGTATACGTCCGGGGCAAAGGTTTGGCCGTCGTGGCAGCTCAGGCATAGCTGGCTCACCTGATTACGCAGCAAAAATGGGTAGGGACCGTATCCGCCCAGCGGAGCCGAGTTGATTGAAGGGGAGTTAGAAAAAGGAGCGCCGTTGTAGTCGTGCTGCTGGCTGTAGTGCATGGTGTGGCACTGGGAGCAAACCAGGCTGGCTCCGTTATGGTATTGGCCTGCGAGGGCAGGAGAAGCATACATCAACGCCAGAGTCAGCCAGATTCCGCATATTGTAGCTCGGGCACTCTTCATGTCTTCTCACCTGTTTATCCTTCCTGCCTGTGCCGGGCACGGTAGACAGTTCAAACCGTCCGGTTCGGCCCAATGATAACTGCACATCCCAACCGCTGCCTCCCTATAAGCATTGGGTTTTGGGGCGCCGATAAAGCCAGCGCCCCTCGGCCAGGATGGGCAGGATAAGCCTCCCTTACTGTACGTGACACTGCTCGCACAGCGACTTCATTCCCAGATTGACACCGGCGGTATCGCCCTCTTCAGTAATGGGGCCGGTACCGGAAAGAAAGACCAGTCCAAACGGGTTCTGGTTGCCATGCGCTTTGTGACAGGTGGTGCAGGTCGGCGCCAGATCGTCACTGGCGGTGGCGGTGGTCCATGCTTGACCTTGGGTTCCCCAATCACCGGTTGCGCTCATCACTTTCACGCGGTAGTTGCGACCGGTGAAGACCGCTAGGCTCGAATGGCCGCCACCCACAGCGCCGATGTAGGCATCGGCGGTTGGGTGCCGCAGCCACTCGGTATCGCCGACGCCGCCCATGTTGGCGTCTCCCTGCTTACCATGGAAGTTGGTATGACATCCCTTGCACCATTCACCAATTCCCGAATCGTGCAGATTCGGCTCATTGAGATCAACGTTACTGACATCGTAATTGGTGCTGATGTCACCCAGCGTCCAGCTTCGCAGAAAAACATCCTTTGTCGTGTCGTTGGTACCTTTGGCATACGAGACGTCGAGGCCGCCCTTTGCCGCCAAGTTGCGATAGGCGTTGGTGACCGGATTGCCCGCTACATCCTTTGTGTTGTGTCCGGCATAGCCGTGAGGCTGATGGCAGTCCACACACTCAAGGCCGTCCGCATTACTGAACGTTCCGCCCGGCGCGGTTGCAGTAGAACCCAGGGCATGGCCTTTCCATTCATCATAAGGGGCGGTACCGGTGGTTAATGCCCCCGCTTCCCGCACATCTGTGCCGGTGTTCGCTCCCACCACATCCGGTGCAAAGGTTTGTGCGTCATGACATGATTTGCAAAGATCGTTGGGGGAGTATTTCAACAGGTTGGGGAAGGGACCGCCTGTTCCCAACGGTGGTGGTGCGCCACCCGTGTAGCTGTGCTGGAGACTGTAGTGCATCGTGTGGCAGTCGGAACAGATTAGGGTAGTCCCATGATGGTACTCCCCCGCCGCTACCGGCCGCGGTAGCGCTATCGTCAACAATAGGCCCGCGATGATGGTTACCACGGCAAGACTGCATCGCTGATTCATCCGTTCGTTCCTCCTCATCATCAAATTAACTCATCTACCGCGCGGTACCGACACCCCTATCGAGTCAGTACCATTAGATTGCCTCTATCCTATCGCAAGTTGACACAAATAAGTATGATGGAGATCATATATTGTGATATAATCTACAAACTCAAGCGATTTGACGAAAATGGTTAATATTTTTACTCCGAATTTCGGTCCAACAGGCGGGAAGGCGCCTTATGAGGATAAGAGTTCATTTCTCCGGGCAATTTCGGCAGCAGGCTTTTACCCCTAGAGCAATAATCAACTCCCTCCCCCCTCGTGGGCAGGGTTGGGGTGGGGTACGAGTCAATCAATGGAAAGAGCAAAGCTCATCGCTAGACTACACCCGTCAACCCCCATCCCGCCCTTGTATGATTTTAGCGTCCGCGAGGTAGTAGACTCATGAAAGGCGACCGCCTAAAGCCATCCTGCCCAAGCTGCTGCTGACAGCCAGGGG
>JAKBZR010000135.1 GCA_021842405.1 bacterium | reverse complement strand
TAGAGGTAGGCATCGCCCAACCGGGTGCAGTTATCCGGATCATCCGATTTCATTCTTACCGCGCGGCGATATTGGTGGATCGCTTGAGACACATTTCCCTTGGCGATGTACTGGTCACCTAGCTTGACGGTCTCCTCAGCATCTTCCGGCTCCGGTTCCGGCTTGCTCTCCAGCTCCGCCTCAATCACCTGATCCAGCGATATTTTGTTATCTTCCTTCGAGGCCACCGTTCAGCTCCTCAAGGGACGGTTTCATAATATTCGTTTGCGATTATTCGCTATCAATTTCCCTTGCTATCCAATATCAGGGTAACCGGGCCGTCATTAACGATCTCAACCTGCATTTCGGCGCCGAACTGCCCGCTTTGGGTCGGAACCAGCCTGGACAGCGCCGATACAAAGGCTTCATAGATCGCTTTTGCATCGTCACCGCACGCCGCCCCGGTGAAGCTGGGTCGGCGACCCTTCCGGCAATCGCCGTACAGGGTGAAATTGGAGATTGCCAACACCGAGCCTCCAAATTCACACACCGAGCGGTTCATTTTACCTTGCTCGTCCTCGAATATTCGAAGCGCAGCGAGCTTGCGCGCCATCGCCGCCGCGATCGCGTCAGTATCTTCTTGGTGGATTCCAACCAGAACCATGATACCGCACTCGATGGAGCCGATACAAACCCCATTCACTTTTACCGATGATCGCGATACCCGCTGCACAATAAGTCGCATAATCCGCTCCGTAATGATACCTGCCTTCCATCGGTGCCGCTTAAGAGGACGTTGAAAGTAACAGTTCAGTTTTATGGGAATGATTTTCTAGCAGCATTTATCGCCCCCCCACCCCAACCCTCCCCCACGAGGGGGGAGGGAGTTGATTATTGCTATAGGGGTAAAGCCTGCTGCCCAAATTGCCCAGAGAACTGAACTCTTACCGTTGAAAAATGCTGTGACACCCACCGGGTCGTCATTCCGCCTGCCTGAGCAGACAGGAGTCCGCAAAGCGGAACCCGGAATCCGGAAAATCAAATATCCCTTCTTGCCGTTAGGCGGGAATGACGAAACGACGGGCTCCAGCGACTTTTTCAACAACCTTTTAAGGCTACCGAATGGTTACTCAATGGTGTACCGGCCGCCATGCTTTAATACGATTTCAGATCGGTCGCCGACAATGCGTGAAGCGATGGTCCTCCCGTTTACTCGTAAATGAGCAGAACGGCCGGGCAGGGAGACGGTGGCGATCTCATGGTCAGGCAGCTTTATCGTCGCATTAAGCCGTCCGTTCACAACTCGGTAGCTTGCGTACAAAATACCATGCGGTGTCGGTACGCCGCCTTTCGCCCAGCTTAACCCGCCTAATTCCGGTTTTATTAACACGGTGCTGAATCCGCCGCCTATCGGCCGAAGTCCCAGCACTCGCTCCGAAAGAAAGCTGGTTGGGCCGCTCGACCAACCGTGGCTTAAGCTGACGAAATAACCCATTCCGTTATCCGCTTGCAGGTATTTATGAAAATGCTGCTTCGGCCAGCGCGGGTCGTAGCCTTCCCAAAAGGTGGTGGCTCCTTCTTTTATCATTCCGCCCCAAAACCAGCGGATGAAGTTGATCGCCTGGCGAGTGTGCCCCGCCTCAGACATTGCCCAGATATCATAGTAGTTGTAATAGGGGGTGATCATCTCGTTTACCGGGTAGAGGTGCGATAAGACATCGTCCCAAATCGCCTTCCGTTCAGATGGAGTGGCGGTTCCTGAGTAGATAGCCATCGCATTATCTTGCCAGCGATCACCAAACGTATCGGTGCTTGGATTGAGCAGATAACGTTGAGCGGCTTGTATGGCTTGCTGTGCCCACTGGTGAAACCGTTCAGCATCGGTATGATCACCGATTTGATCCAGCAACCAGGCCCCGTCGCGCAGCATCTTCACCATATAGAAGTGAGTGGCGGCCAGCGAATGAGGCCCGCCTCCATTAAATCCAGGCGACCAGTCGCAAAAATCCCATTCTTTTCTTTTATTTGCAAAAAGTCCTCGGCTATCAAGCTCTGCTTTAAAGAAGTCCATCATTTGGATAAGATCGTCGCGATGGCGGCGGATGTAGTTGAGGTCACCGATATGCTTGTAAAAATCGGTCATGCCGACCACCCAGGCGCATGAATAGCCGGGAATCCCATTGACGTGGCTATGCGGTGGATTTCCGGCATCGGCGCGCAACCGATTCATGGTCTGTTCCATTAAGAAACGATCTCCGAAAGCATCATTGATCGTTTCGCCAGAGACCTGCAGGTCGCCCATCCACCGCGCGCGATCGCGCTTTGGGGCATCCCAAATGTCATCTTGCATGCAGAGATGAGCGGTATAAGCGCCGACGTACCAGATTCGGGTGAGCAACGGGTCCGAGCAGTCGAAGCTGCCTTGATACCGCACCGGATAGTAGATCATGTTACAGTGGACAAATCGGATTTTAAACGTGGGTGGGCCGCTTACAAAGGTCAACTTGGCATATCGAAAGGCGCTGTGACGGCCATCGGCAATGCTGCCGGGCGCCACCGTCAAGTTGAGCGGACCTTGCCAGGGACTGTTCAGCGCTTCGCCCGCCGATTCACCGGTGGCGAGAATAACCTGTATTGGCTGCGAGCTATCGGATGCGATCTGAATTTCACCAGCCAGCTCCCGCCCGAAGTCAATTAAAAGGGCTGGCTGATCGGTGGACCCGTTGGCTGAACCGAGATGAACGGTGATTGGCTGGCCATTTTTCACCGTTAGATTAGAAAGTTTTTCAAAAGCGGACGTGCCGTTCAGTATAGTAACGTGAACCGGCCAGATTGGAAGCTGGGCTAGATAATAGGGAATGGACGAGTAGCCCGGCCAGCCGACCAAGCTATTTTCCCACGGACCGCTGTTGAGCACGCCCTCAACGCTGATCGGATTCCACCCGGCGCCGGCGCTTAGGTCGGATCTCCAATTTGAGGAAGCCCTTTCCGAACAGAGCCACGAGCGATCGGTGGCGATCACCCTCTTTTTACCCAAATCCAACATGGCCACCAGCCCGGCCGCTCCACCCGCATTTTTCCCTTCGATGGCCAGCAGGTTTTTACCGGAATGTAAAAATTGGGTCACGTCAACTCGATGCACCTGTTTCCAGACGAAGTCATTGTTGGGTTCCGGTGAACTGTGGGCGACTGGATGTCCATTTACATAAGCGGTAAAGAAATCATCGCAGGTAACGTACAGATTGGCTGAGGTGCGCACCTTTGTTAGCGTGAAGATTTTCCTGAAGTAGACGGTTTGATTATTACGAGTCTGAGCCGCCCATATCCATTGAGCCGGTGAGCCGACCGTCTGGGCTTTATGAATCGCAGGCACCGGAAGGCCGTATGTGGGATCGGGCGTCGGCGGCCGATATAGAGCCTGAGCGGGATGGAGATACGCGGCGAGGAACAACAGAGCGAGCCATAGATTGCGCATGCTTCCTTTTCCTTCTGTAATGAATTGGGTGATTATGGTGTCCGTCATTGGGAGTTAATTGTATCTGTGGATTCGCGTTGTAATTGTTCTGAGGTAAAGCGGAGGTTGGCCAGTCGAATGGCATACCTATAGTCACTGGCCAACCTGTTTATCCTTAAACGAAGCGATGCAGGAGCGCCGAAACGCTGCCGGATGGCTGGCCTGCAAACCGTGATTTCAGCGCGGCCTGCTCTTCCATAATGGAGTGCTTGAGATCATTTCGGTAGATCACGCCGATGGGATATCCATCGGTTCGGAGCGCCAGCTCAAAGGCTTTCACTCGATCGGTGGGATCGTGATCTTCCGGCACATCGTAGGTTCGCTCTTTGTAGAAATCATCGGTTTGATCTTGGTTAAAGGTAGGGCAGGGGCTGAACGCATCAATCAGCGCGAATCCCTTATGCTGCAATCCGGCCACGATGATCTCGGTAAGCTGGTTAGGGCGGTATGAGAAGCCGCGCGCCACAAACGAGATATCGTAGGCGATGGCCATTGCAATGGGATTGATGGTGTCTTCCGTCATTCCGTATGGCGTGGTCTTCCATCGTTTGGGGTCTAAATTTGCTTGAACGGAAGCCATTGGAACCATTGAGGTAGGTGAGACTTGTCCCTTTGTAAGTCCATAGACGTTGTTGTTCATAATGAGGTAGGTGATGTCGGGATTGCGCCGAGCGGTATGAGGTAGATGGCCAGCTCCAATTGAGTAGCCGTCACCATCACCACCCACTACGACCACGTTGAGATCAGGGCGGCTTACTTTGATGCCGGTTGCGATGGTGAGTGCGCGCCCGTGCACGCTGTGAAAGCCGTAGGTGGTAACAAAACCAGGCAATCTCGACGAGCAACCTATACCGGAAACGATGACCGTCTTCTCCGGGGAAAGCCCACAGATGCTCATCGCTTTGTAGAGCGCATTGAGCACCCCGAAGTCACCGCAACCGGGACACCAGATCGGCTTCAGGCTGCTTTTGTAATCCTTTGGTGCATATTGTTGTTGTGAAACCGCAGTTTCAGGCATTTTATTCTCCTTATTCAAGCTGCTTCGGTTACTCGGCCAGCAGTTGGATGATCTGATTGTAGATTTCGTTGGGTGCGAAGGGTAACCCTACATCCTTGGTAAATGAGTGGTACTCGATGTTGGTATTGGCACGCACCCAGTGGCCGAATTGCCCGGACCAGTTTAATTCCGGTATCAAAATCTTATCGCAACGGGCGGCGAACTCCTTGATCGCTTCCACCGGCAGCGGATTGATCAGGCGGCAATGGAGATGGGCTACTGGATAGCCTTCCTCCCGCGCACGCTCAGCGGATTCGCGCAGCACGCCCTCGGTTGAGCCGAATGCAATGATGCCGACCTTTGCGCGTCTCGGTTCTCCCCAGAGCCGGTAGTAAGAGGCCCCTTCTGACTTGGCCAGCGTTTCGAGCTTACGGAATCGCTTTGCTTTCATGCGTTGTGCCAGATCGGGATCGTAGCCGGGGTTGCTCAGCTCGTCGTGCTCAATACCGGTGGAGACGTAGGCACCGCCAGCCATGCCCGGTATGGACATCGGAGAGACGCCGGTTTCGGTGAGTTCGAAGCGATGGAAACCGTTGCTCAGCTCTTCCGATGTCGGCTTTAGCCGTTCCTCCAGCCGCACCTTATCCAGCTCAGGCATTGGAATAGTGCATTTTCGAGTCGCGAGCGCTTGATCAGACAGCAGAATGACCGGGCACTGGTATTTTTCGGCCAGGTTAAAGGCGTCCACGCTGGTCCAGAAACAGTCCTCTACCGATGAGGCGGCGATCACGATTCGGGGCGATTCATTGTGAACCCCGTAAACGGCCAGATTGAGATCACCTTGAGAGGTTTTAGTCGGCATACCGGTTGAGGCGCCGCCCCGTTGGATATCAGCGACAACCACTGGAAGCTCAGCTTGACCGCCCAGGTTAATCTGTTCAACCATCAGTGAGAGGCCGGGACCGGAGGTGGCGGTCATACTTTTTTTGCCGGCGAACGAAGCGCCCAGGCACATACCGATCGCCGCAATCTCATCTTCGGCCTGGATCAGCTCGCCCCCGAACTTAGGCATCTCTTTGGCCAAAAACTCCATAATGTCGCTGGCTGGGGTGATCGGATAACCGGCATAAAAGCGGCAGCCAGCCGCCAACGCTCCGATGGCCAGCATTTGGTTGCCGTTTATTGTTAAACGCTCCCGCTCGATGGGAACCGGGTATACGTGCGGGGTGCGCTTGGCACCAATTTGGTTCTCGATGTGCTGAGCGCCTACATGCAGTGCGTTAATGTTCATGCGGACGATCGGCTCACCCTTGCGTCCGAAAAGATCTCGGATGTACTGTTCGGCCGGTTCTAGTGGGGCGGAGATTAGGCGCATCAGAGCTCCCAAACCGACGATGTTCTTTGGCGGTGGCAATCGCTTGAGCTGCTCGCCCTCGACTTCGCTGCGAACCGCCTGTTTTTCATGGTTGGCGAGCGTGGATATCGGAAGCCCGTATTCGGTTCGTCCCGGCGATTCCGGAGGAGTGAAGGCGTCACTGTCGTAGAGCAGGATTCCATCCTCGCGCATACCCTGATGGAACGTATCGTAGCCATCCTTGCTCAGTGCGATCAGGACATCAACACCATCCCCTTGTGAAAGGGTGACACCGCTATGAACTCGGATCTGGTACATAACGGTGCCACCCTTGATTTCGGCGGGAAACGTTTGAAATGTGTAAATGTCAAGCCCTAGGCTCGAAAGCATTTGAACGGTTAAGTCACCGAGGCTTACCACGCCTTCACCTGACTCTCCCGCGAGGCGCACAACGACATCGGTGGCGTGTGTCGCCGTTTGCTGACTCATAATCTAACCCCCTATTCGTCGCCGACCGAGATCAATACCGTCGGCCGACCTAATGATATCGCAACTGAATTGCAATTAGAAAACCTAAATTGTATATTTATTTTACCCCAGCCCGTATCCTTTTGGTAAGGTTGAATGAATTTGTAACAGTTCAGTTCTACGGGAATGATTTTCGTTCGCCCCCACCCCAGCCCTCCCCGCAAGCGGGGAGGGAGAGGGAATTTAGCGGCGGCGCTTTTATCTTGCCCCCCCCAGTCCCTCTTAATCCCCTCC
>JAKBZR010000039.1:22346-30167 GCA_021842405.1 bacterium | reverse complement strand
CTGAACCACGATTTACGTGATTAAAGGATGGCCAGGAATGAAACGGGAAGATGCCTTGAAGATCAAAATCCTGGTAATCCCTAAATCATGCAAATCCCGTTTCAGACAGGGTGGTTGTTGAAAAATTCGCTGAAGCCCGCTCTTCCGTCATTCCCGCGAAAGCGGGAATCCAGTCCATCTTTACCGATCGAAATGAGCGACCCGGCAAGCCGGTAGGCAGGGTGGAGTGGATGGCGGGAATGACGAAGCGGTAGGTCCCAGCGACTTTTCCAACAACCACTTAAGTCAATCTCCGATCTCCATCATGGAGTATCAACCTCGTCCCCGCCTGAATGAGTTCAGTTCTCTGAGTAATTTGGGGGTGAGGAGTTGAATGTAAAAATACTCTCACTGTTTTAACACCTAACCCCCTGTCCCCCTTCCCGAGGCGGGAAGGGGGAACCGACGCGTAAATCGGTGCAGTAGGCGCTCCCCCTCTCCGTTTCGGAGAGGGGGATGTGGGGTGAGGTGGGCAACGTAAAAATTATTTATTCCCACAAAACTGAACTCATTCGGGGATTTCTTTTTCGGTCAGGAAAGAGTTCAATTTTATGGGAATGATTTTCGTTCTACCCCCACCCCTGCCCTCCCCCACGAGGGGGGAGGGAGTTGATAATTGCGATAGGGGTAATATCTCGCTACCTAAATTGCCCACAGAACTGAACTGTTACTCGGTCAGCGTTTGACCGAAGGCGGCGCTCCGTGATAAAATGCCTTAAGAAGTTGTTGCAAAAGTCGCTGGATACTGCACCATCGTCATTCCCGCCAGGCGGGAATGACGGCCGGTGGGTGTTATAGTATTTTTCAACATCCACTTACTGCCTTCAGTCAGCCGATTAGTTCGAATTTACGATTCCGAATTCTGAAAAGGAAAAAAGCAGCGATGAACGAGACTCTCTTGAAAAAACTTTGTGAAACTCCCGGAATATCAAGTCGAGAAGAGCGGGTGCGGGAGCTGGTTATCTCCGAGCTGAAAGGCTTAACCGATCGAATTCGGGTGGATGCGATGGGCAACGTCATCGCCACTTGTGACGGCAAGCGCCCGCGGGTTATGCTGGCCGCCCATATGGACGAGATCGGCTTTATGGTGAAATTCATTGACGATAAGGGTTTCCTCCGCCTGCAACCGGTCGGCGGTTGGGACCCTCGAAATATGGTTGCTCAACGGGTCTGGGTGCACGGCTATGCCGGCAAGAGCCTGCGCGGTGCGCTGCAGCCCAGCTCCAAACCGATCCACATGTTGACGTCGGAAGAGATGAACAAACCGCCGAAGATCGAGGAGTTTTATGTGGACTTGGGCCTACCGGTGGATGAGGTGCGAAAGCGGGTGGAAGTCGGTGATATGGTGACAATGGACCGCACGATGGAGCGGATCGGCGATTGCGTGCTCAGCAAATCGCTGGATAATCGGATCAGCGTTTTCGTGATGATTGAGGCGCTTCGCGCGATGAAAAGCCATGAGGTGGAGATCGTAGCGGTCGCCACTTCACAGGAAGAGGTGGGGCTGCGCGGCGCCACCACCGCCGCCTTCGGGGTGGAGCCGGACATCGGGGTCGCCCTCGATGTCACGCTGGCCAACGACTTTCCCGGACCGGCCGATCACGAGCAGGTCACTCGATTGGGACAAGGGGCGGCGGTGAAAATTATGGACGCGTCGGTCATCTCACATCCCAAGCTGGTGCACAATCTGCGAGAGGTTGCGTCGCGGGAAGGAATCGCCACCCAGTTGGAAATCATGCCTCGCGGCGGCACCGATGCCGGCGCCCTGCAACGATCCCGAGTCGGGGTGCCCAGCATTACGATCTCGGTTCCGACCCGCTACGTGCACTCGGTCAATGAGATGGCTCACGTCGGTGATATCGAGGCGGCGATCTCACTGCTGGCTCGCTTCCTTGAAGAGGCGCACCAGATATCCTTTGATAAGATATAGGCGGATCAGCCTCCGATGAACATCACTATCGTCGGCGCCGGTAGCTGGGGAACCGCATTGGGCGCGCATCTAAGCCTGAGCGGCCATCGCGCCTGCCTGCTGTCTCGAACCCGCGCCGCCGCCGAGCAGATCAATCTTCACCGGGAAAACCGCCGTTACCTGCCCGGCATAGAGCTGCCGGAAACGATCACGACCACATCGGAGCCAGCGCTTGCTTTTGCCGGTGCGGAAGTCGTCATCATGGCGGTGCCCTCCGGCGCATTAAGGGATGTGATGAAGGCGGTTACCGATTGGCTGCCTCCCATTGCGCTGCTGGTCAGTGCGGTGAAAGGATTGGAGGATCTCACCGGTAAGCGGATGTCGGAGGTGGTGCTGGAGAGCTGCCCCAACTTAAGGGATCGGTTTTCGGTGATTTCGGGTCCCAATCTGGCGTTTGAGGTCGCACGCCGAATGCCGGGCGCCGCCGTTTCGGCCTCCTTCTCGCCGAAGACGGCCGAGCTCACCCAAAAACTGTTTATGACCGATTTCTTCCGGGTTTATACCAGTTCCGACGTCATCGGGGTTGAGCTGAGCGGGGCAATGAAAAATGTGGTGGCCATCGGAGCCGGCATATCGGATGGGCTGGGCTTCGGGGACAACTCCAAGGCGGCGCTAATGACGCGCGGCTTGGCCGAGATTCGGCGGCTGGGCATCTCGATGGGAGCGGATGGAAACACCTTCCTGGGGCTTGCCGGTGTCGGCGATTTAATGGCTACCGGCGCCAGTCGCCTTTCACGGAACTACCGGGTGGGGTTTGGCTTGGCGCACGGCACTTCACTGGAGCGCGTATTGAAAGATTTAGGGCAGGTTGCGGAGGGGGTGCCCACCTCGATGGCCATTCACCTGCTGGCATCCCGGTTCAAGGTGGAGATGCCGATCGTGGCGGCCATTCATTCGGTTCTTTACGAAGGGGTGCCGGTGGAGGAGGCGATAAAGCATCTTCTCGTGCGCCCGCCCCGTTCCGAATCCGATCTCTAAGGGAACGTAGCACGCACCTTCATTTTAATGGAATAAATGGAATGCCCTTCCACTTGTAGAGAAGGGCATTCCAGATGCTATCGTGGGTTTATTACCAGCGGTTGGAGCGACTTTCGCCGCCGTAGCTTCGACGCCCGCGGCCGCCGCCGCCGCCGCCCCCGCTACGGTTACCACCGCCGCCGCCACCTTCCGGTCGCGGTCGAGCTTCACTGACGTTCAGTGTTCTGCCCATGTACTCGGAGTTGTGAATTGCGGTAATGGCTGCTTCCGCATGTTCTTCGGGAACATCCACGAAGCCAAAACCACGGCCCTCAATCACCCGCGGGTTGCTGCCGCCATAGTTGGCAAACAACTCTCCTAACTGCTCTTCCGTCGTCGCATACGAGAGGTTGCCGACGTAAAGGCTTTTGGTGCTCATTATACGGTACTCTTTCCGAACCCCTTCCGGGTTCACTTGGGATTGGATACGGACTGCTGCCCCTGTTCGTTATCACGGTCGTAACCATCCCCATTCGGAAAGCGCGCACCGGATTACGGAAGCCAAACAGCCGAACTCACTCCATTATACCATAGTGTTGAAGCGTGTCAATAGAAAAAGAGTTCAATTTTACGGGAATTAAATATTGATAAGTAAATCGTCTCACCCCAATCTCCTCTCCAAGTTTGGAGGAGGTGAATGCGGGAACCCGTATCTCCCTCCCCGTTGACGGGGAGGGCCGGGGTGGGGTCGAAAATCATTCCCACAAAAATGAACTCATTCACATATTTGCCATTTCCACTAATTTGTGGTAATATCTGCACAAGTTGAACGAAGGCAAACGTGATTACTTTTTCGTGACCGTACTCCGATAACCCCCGCGCCAGACGCACGATGAGTTCTCCCGTTCAAAGTTGAACTCAATCGTTATGTTAACCCGCCAGAAGGTCTTCCTATCGGTGTGCCAGTTCAATTTTGGTTTGCTCCGTATGCACTGGCTAATCCTTTTCACGGCCGGAACCAGGAGCAAACTGTAGATCGGGTCTAAGGAATTAGAATGCAGAAACGAAAGAAACTTGCATTTACGCTGATCGAGTTGCTCGTTGTGATTGCTATAATTGCAATCTTGGCGGCAATTCTATTTCCCGTGTTTGCCCAAGCACGGGCTAAGGCTCAGCAAATTTCATGTCTGAGCAATTTGAAACAGATATCCACCGCCATGCAGATGTACGCCCAGGACTATGATGAATGGATGCCGGCCGTGAATTTCGCCGGATACCCACAAGGACTATGGGGATCGCCGATCTGGAATCAATATGGTTGGGGATACATGTGGATTCCACTCCAACCCTATATCAAAAACACCCAGATTTATACCTGTCCCAGCGCAAACTCGCAAATCATCGGCGGCCCCGGTGATCAGTACGGCGCAATCAACCTGAGCTATGGCTACAACGAGTACATCTATAACATCCAACACGGATGGAGCTCTTTGGCCGCATTGGGTGGGAGCCAGTATGGTGTCGCCAGCATTGCCGTCGTGGCGGACAGCCGGTTTGCCGGCATCTTCAACGACTGGGACAACGGCAGCACCGGCAGCGGCACTCCCTACCAGCTCACCTTTCTTGCCCGCGTCGCCTTGGCTAATGGGACCACGCCCCGTCATGAGGGCTCGAATTTCGCATTTGCCGATGGGCATGCCAAGTTCATTCCGGAGGCCGGTATCATTTGCCCGCAGCCAGGCGGGGCGGCTGGAGAATATCCGATCGTCAATCCGGCCGCTGCAAGTCAGCTTTAATCGGATGAGAAGATTGTCGAAGGTGAGAAGCTAACTCGGGGAGTTCTTACCCTTAAGATGGACGGCGATGGATATGCAGATGCGTACCCATCGCCATTTTTTATGTATAGCCTCCCTAAAACGGGCGCTGGCAGGGGTGTAACCCATATCCCGGAACGACTGCAACCTGTGTCCTCAGACGATACCCGCTGACAAGAGAGGGCGGGTGAATGAGATTGCTTCGCTTCGCTCGCAATGACACCTTCCCCCTCGCGGGGGAGGGGGAGAGAGTTTAGCGGCGGTGCTTTTATCTTGCCCCCAGTCCCTCTTAATCCCCTCCCCCGTTTACGGGGGAGGGTTAGGGTGGGGGTGCATCCAATATGGTCGTAAATCATTCCCGTAAAGCTGAACTCTTACATGTGACATTGCTGCGCGATTATTTCGAGAAAAACCGGTAAAATTGACTGCTTTTTTAATTCCTTCCGTGAATACCCTAGGTTGACAAACTGGTATTGTATTGGTATAGTAATGGCAAGGAAATTGGTACGTAGTCTGGGGCGAGAGGAATACCCATGATTGATCCAGTATCCAGCCGAGTGCTCACATCAACTCACCTGGCTCAAATATTGAGTGACCGCATACGAATTGGCGCCTATCAGGTCGGCGAGTTCTTGCCCAGTGAGCGGGATCTGGCCGAATCGCTGGAAGTCAGTCGTGAGACCATCCGGAGGGTGATTGCCGTACTGGTGAACGATGGAATCGTAAAGCGTGAGCGAGGCCGTGGAAACCGCATCATATCAATTCCGGGCGAGTCGGAGCCCTCCCGGACACGTCTGATCGGGATGGTGATCTATGGCTTAGGCCACATGGGGTCCGCCTCGATTTTCAATGGCTGCCATATCATTTTGCGTAATCACGGATATCACCTCATTGTCTGTGAAACATCCACCGATGTGATGGTCCGCGCGACCGATGAGGCGATCCAGCTCCGTGCGTTGATGGAGCGCGGCATTGACGGTATGGTTCTTTATGCCGAGCCGACCGCCCAAAATCAGAGTCTGCTTCATAAAGCGATGCGAAATGGCATTTATATCGTTCAGGTGGACCGTTACATCCCGGGGCTGCCTTGCGATTACATCGGCGTGGAGAATGAAAAGGCGGCCTATGGCGCAGTGGAGCGGCTGATCGAACTGGGTCATCGGCGGATTGCCCACCTGACTATGGAGGGGGGCGTCACCTCGGTTCAGGAGCGATTGGACGGCTACCGGCGGGCATTGATATCGGCCGGGATTGAGCCGGATCCGGAGTTGATCGCCTCCTATTCACGCGCCGATGGCCCCGATCAGTTCGACCGGATATTGGACCGGTGGCTCCACTTGACGCCGCGTCCCAGCGCCATTTTTTCAATCAATGACACCTTCGCGGTCGAGATGCTCAGTCGGGTGAAGCGCCGCGGCTTGAAGGTGCCGGACGCTATGTCCATCATCGGATTTGATGACGTGCCGGCGGCCGGCATCGTAACCCCACCGCTGACCACCGTCGCGCAGCCCTTTTCATTGATTGGTCAGACGGCGGCTCAAGTGTTGCTTGACCGGATATCCGGCCGGTTGACCGGCCCGCCACGGCATATTCTATTGCCGACGCAATTGATCGTCCGGGAATCGATCGGGCGATGGAATGAAAACTCAAGCGAATCGCTGGATGGAGCAAGAAAGGAGGATAAATCTCTCGTTTAAAAATTTCAGAATTTGAAAAGAGAATCCATTGTTTCGAAGATCGGGGCATTCGGTTGAGGGGTAGCGTCTGTCTTAACGACCGAGTGCGGAATGGACGGTTTGGATTTGAATGGAACGCACATTCGCGTTATCGTTTTTTATCTGAAACACATCATACCTGCCTGCAGAGGCAGGGACTATCGAAAGGAGCCAAGAAAGTGAAGCGTGCATTTACGCTTATTGAACTACTCGTCGTGATCGCAATTATCGCGATACTAGCGGCAATCCTTTTCCCGGTGTTTGCTCAGGCGCGGGAGAAGGCGCGGCAGATAAGCTGCCTGAGTAACTTACAACAGATCGGCACCGCCTCTCAGATGTACCTTCAGGATTATGACGAAACGTTTTATTCATCACAGGACGTCATTCCTGGACTTTCGATTTTTGGTCCTAATATCGGGATGATGCTGAACTTCGGCAGCCAATATCTGCTTTACCCCTATACCAAGAACAACCAGCTTTTCCAGTGCCCGGATGATAATCAGGCGGATTATTGGGGAAGAGTGAGTGGGTGGCAGCCCGGCAGTAGTAACTGCGTCATAAACGGCGTGAATCTATGCCACACCGCCTCGCAGATGGGATCCTACTACTATCGCTACTTCCTTGATATAGCGCCGGCAAGTAATCAGAGTGGGTGGAACGGGGGCGCGCCCATCAACGTCAAGGAGGCAAGCATCGGGTATCCTGCCCAGATGTTCGTCTATTCGGATTTATGGGACTGGCATGGCGGTAATTACGGAATGTGGAACACCCCCGATACCAATATGGGCCATGTTCACGTGTTTAATGCGGTTTTCGCAGACGGCCACGCCAAGATCATGCACGTGAATAACAACGACCAAGTGACCGGTGAAGGCGGCGATAACCTCGACCTAAACTGGCCGCTGGTATGTTGGTCAACCGGTGGATCGTTTCCCGGCAACGTGATTGACACCGGCAGTTGCGATCATTGACATGACCTGTCTGCGTGCGGACACGCACAGGCAGGCTGGATCAGGGGCGATCTGCCGATCACCCCTGATCCAATATTCTAATATAATGGGAAATGGGTCACATAGGACCAATTTGACCCATTATGAAAGGATCAAGGACATGGGAAAGGGACGCGAGGTTTCCCCCGTGGTGGCGGGGATCATTATCGTAATTGTGGTCTTAATTGTCGGTATGTTTATTTGGAAAGAGACAAACCGGTCAACGGGCGTATCGGGCGTTGGCTCGACAAGCGCCGCCCTTGCGAAGCCGGGCAAACCTGCTATCGTACCGATGCCGACCAAACCATTAGGCTCCACAAACTCCAACATCCCGATGC
>JAKBZR010000039.1:0-22336 GCA_021842405.1 bacterium | reverse complement strand
CGTTGATGCCAACGGCTGCGGGAAAGTAGTGTTAAGGACCCCCTCCCCCCTCGTGGGGGAGGGATGGGGTGGAGGGGCGATCAATGCTGCCACCTCATCATTCCAGATTCCGCATTGCGGCCTACCGCAGGCAGGCCGCAATGACGGCACGTGGGTGTTGCCGTATTTTTCAACATCCCCTAAGGCGGGGAGGAGTAACCATGATTCCATTGGCTTCTCCCGGCTTAAAAACAGAGATTTCAATCCGGTTCCAGCGTATTTGAGCGTTATGATGCATTGATCTGCTTCATTAACCGTATTATGAAGTAGGGCAATGAAGTGTAGGGAGCTGCATTCTAATTGCAGTCTTAACTGATGTGAAAAGCCTTAAAAGAAGGGAGGTGATGTGAGGATGTCTTCCCGAATGTCGGGGAAGACGAGCCCGCTGGTGTTGGCGATTATATTGGTGATCGTTGCGGTGATTGCTCTGGCGTGGAGCTTTACCCATGTATTTCATAAAGGGTCAACCAATGCGCCGATACCGATGCCTGGCAAGGTTAATATGCATCCAGGTGTCAAAAAAGGATGACAGACTTGAAGCCTGTCACTTCTTTTAACCGAGCGGATCAACCCGAAAAATGGATGCAAAGCATCCGGGTCCCCTTTAATGGTGGATGAAAAAACAGTTCAATAAAGGAAACAAAGGTGAATTCAAGCAAGCAAAAGAGCGCCCTGAATCAGTCTCATAAGTCCTATCGGGCTGACGGCGCCGGTTTTACGTTGATTGAATTGTTAGTCGTTATCGCTATTATTGCGATATTGGCTGCGATTCTATTTCCGGTTTTTGCACAGGCGCGGGAGAAGGCGCGGCAGATAACCTGCCTGAGTAATCTGAAAGAGATCGGCACCGCCTTTCAAATGTATGAGCAAGACTATGACGAAACCTTCTACAGCGCATCCGATGTCATTCCCAATATTCCATACGATGGCCATAATATTGGGATGATGATGAATTTCGGTAGTAGTTATCTGCTATATCCCTACACCAAAAACAACCAGATTTTCCAGTGTCCCGATGATAACCAGCAGGACTACTGGGGGCGGGCGAGCGGTTGGCAGCCTGGAAGCAGCAACTGCATCATAAACGGCGTGAATCTATGTCACACTACCTCTCAGATGGGCTCCTACTACTACCGCTACTTCCTGGATGGATGGCACCTTTGGTTTGGAGGCAATCCAACCGATGCTGCTATTCAATACCCGGCGCAGCTCTTTATTTACTCCGACGTATCGGATTGGCACGGAGGAAATTACGGGATGTGGAACCCCGAGCCCAATATGGGCCATGTTCACGTCTTTAATGCCGTTTTCCTGGATGGTCATGCAAAGTTGATGCACGTGAACAACAACGATCAAGTGACTGGCGAAACCGGCGATAACCTCGACCTGAACTGGCCGCTGGTGGCTTGGAACGTCGGCGTTTGCGTGCCAAACTTCTGTAATGGTAGTCCTGGCAGCGCAATTGACGTCGGTCAATAAGAAAACAGATCGGAATGAGTTCAGTTATCTGGACAATTTGGGCGGGTGTTACAGGGCGGTGTGTCTTGACCCCCATCCCGCCCTTCCCCCTAGGAGGGGGAAGGAGCACGGAACGGTTGCGAGGAGGAAGAGAGTAGGACAAGTTTAAGGTGAAAGGCAAGGATGCTGTGCGACGCAGTAATCGCCAAGACCCAGTCCGAATCCCCTCCCCCGTTTACGGGGGAGGGTGAGGGTGGGGGTGCATCCAATATGGTCGTAAATGATTCCCACAGAACTGAACTCTTTCAGTCAATCCGGATATGACCAATTTCTTCTTTCTCCAAAGCGCCCCGACCTGTTATGGCCACGGGAAGAAGGGGGTTGGAGCGTGCCAAAAGATGGCCGGTATGCTCCAGAGCACTCCCATCGTAAACTCGCCCAGCACCATCCCCAGGAAAAACGGCCGCGCTTTCGAGTAGAGATTCATCCCCCCGTAACGTAAAATAATGATCTTGCACAGCCAGGCCACCATGCAGGGCCACCAGAATACCGCCATGGTCCATGATCCCGATAGCGCGTAGCCGAGCGGGTGCAGCGGGAACCAGAGAAGCTGCGCCCGCAGCACCACCATCAAGATAGTAATCAACGCGCCGATGAAGAAATTGGTGGTGTCGAACCAGGGTAGAGGCGGTCGGTTGCCTTGCAGAACGGTTTGTGCATCGTTAAACGCCCAGACCGGGTTGCCCTGGTAAACGTAGCTGTAGAGTTGATCGGCGCCGAAATGGTACGGCAGCACAATCTGAAGGTAGCCGGCCACCCCGATCGCCACTATGAACGCCAGACCGTAGACGGCCAGCAATGACCGCCGTTTCACCTTTACACCATCCGCAAATTTCATGGAATCGAGAAAACCGGTGATCGGGAGCCCGCGTTGATCACGGAGCCAAGCTGCGTCCAGGAAGGCCAGACCGGTGAGATTAGCGCCGCCCAACTGCTGCACGTTTCCCACCATTCGGTAGACATCTATGGGCCGAAAGCAGGTTTCGGTCATCAGCATTCCGCCCTCGCTGGTGCTGCGAGCCATCACCATCTCGATGATGAAAAGCACCACGCATACCTCAAACAGGGCCAGCCAAAAAGACATTCCGAAAAGGGTCAGCCAGCCGGCGCAGCCCAGCACGCCGATAACCAGCCCCCAAAATGCAACCTGATAGGGGATCAGCTCATTGTGGTCGGAGATGTCGGTCGGGAGGCGCCGCCCCCAAGCCGCTCGCCAGATCGCCGCCAGGTGAGGACGCGCGGTCCAAAGCATATAGCCGACCAGCACGAAGTAGCAGCCGATGAGCTGATAGGCCACGAAGGTCCGGATATCTCCATACATCGGCATCACTTCGGGCTGGTAACCCAGCGTGGCGGTCACCACATCCTCCGCCCGAATGATCAAGAAAAAGAACCATAACGAAAAGAGCAGATCGGTCGGCAGCAAGTAAAAAAAGCCGATTGCGGCGAAGGAGAAATACATATGTAAAAAGAGCATCGCATTCCAGGGTGGCTGGACGAAATAGTTCATCAGGTTGATGTCAACCGGTATCTGCGGCACGCTGGGGTACCACTGATGCAGCCCGTTCAGGCCAAAGATGAAAGCGGGTATCGAGAAGCCAAGCCATGTCACTCGATTTTTCAGGAATCCCTCACGAGTCACGCCGCCCACACTGGTGGTTTGGCCTCGCACCATCTCAAGCGGCAATTGAGCCAGCGGGAAGGGCAGCTTTTCATTGTCGGTCCACTGGCGCCGGAGCAGAGCGGCCATGCAAAGAAAACAGGTGAACATAAATATCACAAACACGCCCCACGCCAGCAGTGGCACGACCCACAAGTTCCATGGCAAGCGTTCGCCGGGTCGAAGGGAGTCGAAAAAGCGGGAAGCGACGTATTGGTCTATTTTTCCGTGCGGATT
Source organism: bacterium (assembly GCA_021842405.1). Classification (GTDB taxonomy): domain Bacteria; phylum Armatimonadota; class Chthonomonadetes; order Chthonomonadales; family JAMCWF01; genus JAMCWF01. The sequence goes on along the minus strand of JAKBZR010000039.1, from coordinate 18,882 downwards.
AAAAGGCACCGCCCATTTCGGTATGTGCGAAAAGAAGAGACTGCGCCAATTGTTGGTTGTGTTGGCGAAATAATCGGGCACCACCAACAGGGGGATCAGCTTTTCCAGCAGCCCGCGCGATGAGATCATGGAGGCGAGCAGCATCATCGTGTAGATAGTGAAAATTTCATGCGGGCGCAACTGGAGCCGCTTTGAAATTCGGCTGAGGACCGCCTGCACGCCCAAAATGAGCGTTAGCATTCCGATAACGACCGGTGGAAGCTGCAGATAGCCGACCTGGATGCTGCCGGACACCAACTCGGCAAAGCAGACGACCACGCAGGTTATCGCGACACAGATAATCCCGATCAGTAACGCCCTCAGTGAAAGAGCCGATTGGAGGGTCGGAGGAGCGGGATGTTGCGGTTCGGATCCAACGGTGACCGATTTGCCGGCGTCAAATGGGTACGGCTCTCTTCTTGGCATTCCGATAGGCTACTCCCTGATGAGAGATAGAATGAAATCTAAGTAGAAGGCGGGCGATTGGAAGGTTGGGGCAATAGTACCGTCTTCCCGATGGGCGTCCAGGCTTTTTGAATGCCAATATAATACCATTCACCGCTCAGGTTATGGTTATTAATCCGGCAATAGTAACAGTTCAGTTTTGGGCGAAACCCTAAAGGTTTTTAAAACCTTTAGGGTTTAGGGGAAGGGGATCGGTGCGTTGTTGGCGACGGCGACTGGCAGGAGCAGTGAGATTAGGATAACTACGCTATAACATTGCCGGAGTAATAAGATGGGGGCGATTAAACCGGAACAGAATTTACAACCGTTGGAGTAAAATACGACGTATGATTACAAAATGCGGCGGTAAAACCGGTTTCCTGTTTCTGATCCTATCCCTTTGCCTTATCTCACCAATGCGGGGTTGGTCGAAGGGGAACCACGATTGGGCGCGGCTGGCTTCCATCCATCGCATTGCGGTGATTCCCTTCTTTTACGGAGGGCATGACCTGGATAAGCTGGCCGCTGAGGCGAAGGGAAAAACAAAGCGCAAGCTGGATCTTTTACTGGAAGTGGAACAAACCATCCACGACTTCCTGCCGAAGCAGCTTCGGGCGGACAGCAATTTTAAGGTTACGCCGGAAGCATCGGTGGATCGCGAGCTGGCTGCATTAAAGCTAATCAATCGGAATGTGTTTTTCTGGGACGGGAAGCCCAAGCGCAAGGGATGGCCGGTGCCCGACATTGACGTTATTCGGACCCTTTGCCGGCGCCTCCACGTGGATGCACTTTTAGTCGGCGCGATGAAGGACCCCATTACAACCGGATCGAAAGTGAATATTGTTCCGGCTTACCCGATCCCTTTGGGCTTTGGGTTTGAATACGACCCAGCCCATGTTATCTCCCCCCATGTTTGGGCTTATCTTATCACTTCTGACGGCCATCAGGCTTGGCGGGATCAGACGGCCGCCTATCATCCGAGAATCAACGATAAAGCCAGCACCCAGCGCTCTCTCCTTTTGGATTGGCGGGAAGCATCGGAGCTGATGTGCCAGAATCTGATTGACAGCATTACCCAATTACCGCCCATAAAGCCAACAAAAAAAGCGAAGTAGATCTCGAAAAGTAACCGTTCAGCTCTCCGGGCAATTGAGGCGGGTGTTGCAGGGCGGTGTGTCTTGACCCCCATCCCGCCCTTCCCACAAAACTGAACTCTTTCACCCCGAAAAGTATCGCAATTATGTAAGGGATTCAGTGTATACTATCCTGATTGCCCACCGAGATATTTGCGGTGTAGAAATCATTGTTTTATCTGATGTGGAAAGGAGGTGAAGAAGATGTCTCGAATGCGGATGCTGGTTGTCGCACTCACGCTCGGTCTCCTTTCGGTGCTGGCTGTCATGTCAATGGCCGCCCCCAAGAAGAAATGGGTTGCGCCTCACCACCCGAAATCGGTCCATAAAGTCACGCATGTCGCAAAAGTTACGGGCCGAAAAGTGCTGGTTCATCGCGTGGTTTACGTTTGCAAGATGGATCATGTCACCCTATCACCGGCAGTGGCAAAGAAGGATCATTACCGATGCCCGAAATGTCGCGCCAAGTTGACGCGAGAGGTGCTGGCGGAGTGGGTTGTTGAAAAGGCGCCGGTGAAGAAGCCGGTTGCTCATCACCCCGCGGTCCATCATGTGGTGGCTCATCACAAGGTCATTCACAAAAAGTAAGCGAAAAGCGATTGCCGCGCCGTGTCGCCGGCCGTATCAGTTGAGAAGATTAGGATGCGGTTCAAGTTGGAAAGTCGACGGCACGGTGGCATATCGGGCCGCGATTATCTTTGATATCTCCAATCTCCATCAACTCCCATCCTTATGGATTCCAATCCTCTCAGTTCCGTAGCCGGTAATTGATGCTTGCTGCAGAGCGGCCTGAGTGGATGTTGAAAAATACGATAACACCCATCGGATGAAAGAGTTCAGTTCTCTGGGCAATTTAGGCGGGTGTTGCAGGGTGGGGGTCGAGCTAAAGCCCCTACCACAAAACTGAACTCTTTCACTGCCTACAGCCAGATACCGAGTGCTACAATTCCCTCCAAGACATCCCCTTATCGGAGGCGGCATCGAAATAACCGGCGTCAGCGTCCGCTCGGTTGTTTCGATTTTTAGATAAATTGCAATTGTTGCGTTATGTATTACCCAAAATGTTCAAGTGCAAAGGGTATCACTACACCCCCGCATGGCCTTCCTACAAGCTATCTAATAGTATTGCACGATTGCGCCCGGCGGAATTCGGTGCGGATCAACTTCCGATTCGAACATTCTGGGAACCACGATGAGATTGGGCTGGCCGGAGCTGATATATCGGTCCTCCGGGTGAAGGTCGAAATAGTGAATCCAATACTGCAAGCCGGCTGTCTGAGTATGGTGCGGGAGCGGCTTGATGCGGTCGAGGCTGGCCGGACGGAAGGCGGCAAAGACCCCCAGCTCGTTGTAAGGGTTGACTTTGGGCTTTGTGATGGGCGAGAGAACGGGGCGCCATCCCGCCAACATCACGGCTCGGTTGTGATAGTTGATGCCCCCATAGCTGCCGGTGACCGCTAATTTCCGGTCTTTGGGGTAGGAACCATAGGGCAAGGCCAGCGTATCAATTTTCAGGTTCGGCACCAGCTCATGTAGCCGCTTCACCGCACCGCCGATCTCCGCCTCCACCTGCGCATTGCTCAGCGAATGCAGGAAGGGATGATGAACGGTATGATTTCCAATCTCGTATCCCTCTTTCAACAGGTATTGCAGTTTCTGATCCACAAAGCCCAATTGATGAAATGGGGCTATCGTGAACCTTGAGTGAGGCAGCAGAAAGAAGGTTCCTTTTGTCGCCCAGTCAGGATGCTTGAGGTGGAAGGCGTCCATCATTCCCACCGCGCAGTTGGGGTCTATCTTCGGCTCGTTGTCTTGGATGATGTATTTGAACTGGCTCTCCCAACCATCATCAAAGGTGAATACGATGGGCGTCGTTCCAATCGGCAGATTGATTCGGTTTTCGACGAAATCGGTGAGGCTGATCGGGCGATAACCGCGTTTGTAGAGTTCGTTCAGCCATTTCATAAACTGGGCGGGCGGGCAGTTCAACCCCTGCTCGATCGGCTTGTTGGGCTCGAATTTGTGAAACATGACGATCATCACGGCGCCGGCCGCGTTCGGGTGGAACGCTTTGAGCTGCGCCTTGCTGAGTGGAACCGGTCCACTCGGCTTTGGCTTGGCCGCCACCACCATCCGGCTATGGCATCCGGTGGCCATGCTGACCAGTGCAATAATGGGAAGTGCCCAGTGAAGCGCTCTCTTTCCAAACACGGTTTTCACTCCTCGATCTTACCAAGCGTTCGATTGACAATCGGTGCCTCAACAAAACGGGCATTTCTAATTTGGCGCGTTAAATCGTCCCTGCGGTGATAGCACTCCGAACCGCAATGGGGCGGCCCGCTCAGCGCCTTGCATCGCTGCTGTTTTAAGTAAGACGGCATTATCCGGGATGCGCATTGATATAGTCGGCCAGCCGATTGGCATCCGACTTAAACCAGAACGGCTCAATCTGCAGTTCGGTGGTATCGAGCACCTGCATTTTAGCGGCGGTGAGGATCTGATTGTTCAGGATAAAGACGAGGTGCTCGCCCGCGTGACGGCTGCTGAATTGGTAGTAGCGGGATCTGCCCTCACCGGATAGATCCACGTGGACGATGTAATAGGTGCGGTCAAACACCGCATCAGAACGCTTTTGCACCCAGGCGTGGGTAAACATTCTTTGGGTCAGCACAACCGGACAGTGTCTCAGCACTTCGGAGAGCGGCACGTCGGCGCCGGTATAGGAGGCGTGGCCCCCACCCGGGTTATTAACCTGTTCGCCCTTGAGCTCGGGGGAGCGGTTATCGGAAGGCACGGTGGAGTCTTCCGGCCGCCGAATGTGACATTCGTAGCTTGAAAAGATGGCGATATACCGGTTATGCCGCTCGTTGCCGGGCCGGTCGAGCAGGCCGATTGCAAAGAGCCCGCCGGACGGGGGAGAAAGGGATGGCCACTTTTTGGCATCCAGCAAGGTCGCATGGATCTGCAGGTAGCCGTAATAGATGGCCATCACGATCGCAAAGCCGATTAAAACCCGCCAGGTGCCCCGTTCAAGTAGGTGGCGGTTAGGGGCCGGCAGCTTTGCTACCTCGAGGTCTTGATCCAGTCCTCTCATGAATATCTCAATTCTTTAACAGAAATGTCCAAACAATGCAAGCGATCGTCAAGTGCGAATGGCGTTGTGGCAAACCGCAGCGAAAATCACTATTCCTTATCAAAACATACGTGAAATGGAAGCCGAACTTCACCTCGATTGGACCCATCCTCCCGCCAATTTCAGCGGCCTTGGTAGCGGTATCATCGAGGGAAAGGATGGAAAAACTTCATCAATCGCCTGATAATTAAACCCAGTGTAAATCATACCATTTTAATTGTCTGAACTCATTCCTGATGCGCCATTCGCAATAACCGATACCGGAATCGCGTATAATCCATATATGGATTTCTGGGCGGCACGAATCGGGCGATAATGAATATCTTGCAGATCGTTTCCAGCTCGCGCACCTCGGGGGCGGAAAGGCACATCGTCATCCTTTCGGAAGAGCTCCAACGGCTCGGCCACAATGTGCTGGCCATCTGCCCGCCGGGCGGCTGGCTGCCGGAACAACTCCAATTGGCCAATGTGCCGATGGTCGAGCTGCCCATGCACGGCCCGAAGGCACTGGGATCACTGCTGGCCATCCGCCATCTGGCGCGCCGACACCACGCCGACGTGATTCATACCCACCTCACGCGGGCTACCTATATGGGCTACCTCAGCACCCTGTTTACCTCAATTCCAATCATCTCCACCGTCCACATCCTGACCCGTGATCGCGCCTACCGCATGCTGCCGGGCGGCCGCCACTGCCTGATCGCCGTCTCCAATCACGTGAGGAACTCGCTGCTCGCCCGCGGCGCCCCGGCCGATCGGGTCGTGACCATCTACAACGGCACCGATTTCATCGGCTACCCTGCAGGCCAGTCACTGCTTTCGGTGCGGGCCGAGTTCGGCTTGCCGGCCGACGCCGAATTAACCGGCGCATTTGGCCGCATTGACGACTTTAAGGGCCAGGAGCTGCTAGTCCGGGCGGCTGGCAAAATCGTGGCAAAACGGCCTCGCGCCTACTTCATCTTCGTGGGAAAGGCGGAGCCGGACCGGCAGCAGCGGCTTTGGGAGCTGGCTCAGGCGGATGGAGTGGCCGACCGGCTCCGCTTCACCGGCATTCGCAACGATGTCCCGCGACTGATGGCGGAGATAGACGTTTTAGCGCTCCCATCGCGAACGGAAGCGTGCAGCATGGTGACAATCGAGGCGATGGCCTTGGGGCGGGCCGTTATCGCCACCAATGCCGGCGGCAACCCGGAGCTTATTTTAGATAATGAAACCGGAATGCTGATCGAGCGGTCACCGGATGCCATCGCCGACGCCGTCATCAAGATACTAAGCAACCCTGAACTGCGACATCGAATGGAGATCGCTGGCAAGCAGCGCGCCAATGAGCTGTTTTCAGCCGGCGTAATGGCCCGCCACGTTGAACGACTTTACCGCCGCTGCGCCGGCCTGCCTGCTGCAGGCGGGTAAATCGGAATATCCGGATGAATAGTCGGAAGACTTTAGGCACTCCCATTTTGATGTACCATAAGGTGGGAGCGCCCGTCGCTTCACCGAACGACCGATTTCTGAACGTCTCTCAGCGCAACTTCGCGCGCCAGATGCAGGCGATCAGCCGGCTGGGTTATCGAGCGATCACCTTCAGCAAGCTGGCTCACGCGCTGGAAAGCTCCTCGCCGCTGCCGAGGCGATCGTTCACCGTTACGTTTGATGATGGATACCAGTGCGTTGCCGATTTCGCGGCGCCGGTATTGGCAAAATGCGGCTGGCCGGCAACTATTTTTGTCGTGAGCGGATATGCCGGCAAATCAAATGCCTGGGATGAAGAGGCGGGCTTGCCGGTTTTACCGCTGATGGATTGGCCGCAACTGCTGCATCTTCAATCGGAGGGCTGGGAGATTTCCGGGCATACGATGAGCCATCCCAAATTAGATCTGCTGGATGAGGGCGAAGCTCGAAGGGAGCTGCAAGAGAGCAAACAGCAGATCGAGGAGAAGATCGGCCAAGCGATCACTACCTTTTGCTATCCCTATGGCCGGCTGAGCCGCCGAACGCCGGAACTGGTACGCGATGCCGGTTACCGGGCCGCTTGTACCACGCGAAGCGGGATCGCAAACATTCAGCAAGATCGCTGGCTGCTGCCCCGCGTTAAGGTGGCCTCCCGAGATGGCGTGGCCGGACTGCTCTACCGCCTCTATATCCGCCCCCTGCTCCCCTGAGCCAGCTCAAAGGAGTTCAGTTTTTGTGAATGATACGGAGGAAGCGACCAAAATTCTCTTCAGCGCGAAAACGGGAACCAAACCCGCCCCAATCAGCAAATCCGCGGCAGTAGCTCACCCATCGGCAAATCAACGATCCGCTTACCGCCGATACTGGTGTTTAACAAGACCATTGCCTCACTGGACCCGGTAACAGTTCCGATGATGGCGGCCTCGCGGCCCAGCGGCAGTTTGCGCAGGGCGTCCAGCACCGCTTCGGCCCGATCCGATGCACAGACGGCAATCAGCTTTCCCTCGTTCGCCACCGTGAGCGGATCAAACCCCAGCACTTCGCAGGCTGAGCGCACTTCCGGATGAATGGGGATCGCCCGTTCCGTAATCTCGATGGTGACGCCGGATGCCTCCGCAAATTCGTTGAGGGTGGACGCCAACCCACCACGAGTGGGGTCCCGCATCGCCCGCAAGTAGGGGCCGCCTACCTGGATCGCCGCCTGCGTCAACCGGTGAATGGGCGCGCAATCGCTCACCGCGTCGGTATGCAGTTCGATATTTTCCCGGCAGCAAAAGAGCGCCACACCGTGATCGGCGATGGAGCCGGAAATCAAGATTTTATCACCGGGCTGAATGCGATGAGAGGAGAGCTCAATCCCCGACGCCACCGCACCAATGCCGCTGCTAATCAAGAAAAGCTGATCGCAGGCGCCGCGGCCGACCACTTTGGTATCTCCGGTGACCACCTGCACTCCGGCTTGATGCGCCGCTTCGCCGACCGATTGGAAAATCCGATCCAGCACGCTCATTTCCAACCCCTCTTCGATGATGGCCGCCATCGAAAGGTAGAGGGGCGTCGCTCCGCCAACCGCCAGATCGTTCACCGTGCCATTGACCGCTAATCGCCCGATATCCCCGCCCGGGAAAAACAGCGGCGTCACCACGAATGCATCGGTAGTAAAAGCAATTCGGCAATCCGGCCCGTCGCACAGCTTAAGGGTTGCCTGATCTTCCAACTGGCTGAGGATTGGGTTGGTGAGGTGGGGCAACAAGCAGTCCCGCACAATGGCTTGAGACATACGGCCGCCGCTGCCGTGCCCCAGCGTGACGCGATCGCTCATGGCTTCACTTCCAGCGGCGGCTCAATGGGGTGGGGATGCTGAGCCTCACCGTATTTGAAGTGGGCGGCGCAGGTTCCTTCCGAGGAGACCATGCATGGCCCGATGGGATATTCCGGCGTGCAGACCTTGCGGAAAAGGCGGCACTCCTCCGGCTCTAGGGCACCTCGAATGACGGCGTCGCAACGGCAGCCGCGGTGCTCCACCGGTGGCGGGATTTTAACCTCGATGCGCCGCTTCGCATCAAATTGAGAATAGGTGGGACTGAGGTGAAGACCGCTCGAAGGCAACAGACCGAAGCCGCGCCAGCTTGCATCGCCGGGAGTAAACACTTTTTCTAAAATCGCCTGCGCCTGGCGGTTACCCTCCCTGCTCACGATGCGAGTGTACTCTATCTCAATTCGATGCCGATCGTTTGCTATTTGATCCAGCAGCATCGCGATGCCTTGCAAGAGATCGAGCGGTTGAAAGCCGGTTACCATACCGGGAATGCCGAACTCATCGGCTAAAAATTCAAAGGGGCGTGCGCCAATGACCGTGCAGACGTGGCCGGGAAGCATAAATCCATCCACACCCACCTCGCCGGAAAGCACCAGCGCCCGCATCGCAGGAGGAACCAGCTTATGCGCCGAGAAGACGCTGAAATTAGCTAACTCCTCCGAGGCGGCCTGATTTATTGTTGCACCAATGGTGGGGGCGGTGGTTTCGAATCCCACTCCCAGGAACACGATTTGGCGTTCCGGGTTGGCGCGGGCGATATCCAGCGCCTCCAGCGGTGAGTAGACCACCCGGATATCGGCGCCCTCTATTCTGGCGTCGGCCAACGATTTTCGGGAGCCGGGAACCCGCACCATATCGCCGAAGGTCACCAGGATGACATCCGGCTTTAGCGCCATCTCGATGGCCGTATCAATCTCCTCATTGGGAGTAACGCATACTGGGCAGCCGGGCCCCGATATCATGCGCAGATTTTTTGGAAGAGCCGCCCGCACCCCATGCCGAAAGAGCGCAACGGTATGGGTTCCACAAACCTCCATGATCGTGATCGGTCGGCCTAATCGTTGAGCCAGGCGATGGATGCGGTCTATTAATCCTTTTGCCAGCTCCTCGCGAGCGAACTCATCCATCCAGCGCATCGAGGGCCTCCATCTTCTCGAGAGCGGCCAGCATCTCGCCGGCATCCTCTTCGTTTAACCGCTCCAATACAAAGCCGGCGTGAACGATCCCATATTCACCGACCCCGATATCGGGCATTAGCTCGATGCTCACCTCCCGTCGCGTCCCTCCAAATTCGAGCAATGCGCGGGAGCCTCTGATCTCAATCACCTTACCGGGTATTGCAAGACACATAATTTTTCTCTTGTAAGAGTTCAGTTCTCTGGGCAATTTGGGCAGCAGGCTTTACCCCTATAGCAATAATCAACTCCCTCCCCCCTCGTGGGGGAGGGTTGGGGTGGGGGGGGCGACAAATGCTGCTAGAAAATCATTCCCATAAAACTGAACTCTTACTTTCTCTTTCTTCATTTCAGACTCCGACTCGCGGCCACCGCAGCCTGTCCCAGCGCGATACCGCCATCGTTAGGCGGCACCTGGCGGTTGAGGTACACCGCAAAGCCGAGTGGTTTTAACAGTCGGAGGCATCGGTTGGTCAGCCGTGAATTTTGAAAGGTTCCACCACTCAAGCATACCGTATTACAGCCGGTTCTATCGCGGGCCAACCGGCAGCCGTCCGCGATCATCTGGGCGAATGCGAGATGAAAAGAGGCCGATATATGAGACCGACACCGCTTCCTCCGGTGCTCTTCGAGTATCGCCTGAATGACCTCGCTGAAATCAATCAGCCAACCGTCGTCCTCGCTGCACCATTGAAATCGGAAATTCATCTGGATGTCTCGTTGTGCGGCCAGATTTTCAAGCTCCATCGCGGCCTGTCCTTCAAAGCTACAGCGCTGCCGAACTTGAAGGATTGAAGCGACCGCGTCAAACAGGCGTCCGGCGCTCACGGCCAGCGGTGCATTGTGGCCCGATTCAATTAAATGGAGCGCCGTCTCGATGCTCTCGGCGGGCGCCGCATTCATCTCCACTAAGGCATGCTCGGCGTACTGCCTTCCACCGGCCTCATAGAGAAAAGCGGCCGCCGATCGCCAGGGTTCCCTCGCCGCCGCATCGCCGCCCGGAAGCCGAACCGGTTTCAAATGCGCGAACCGCTGATAGGTTCGGTAATCCGCAATGAAAAATTCGCAGCCCCAGGCGGTCCCATCGTCACCCATTCCAACGCCGTCGAAGGCCACCCCGATTACCTTCTCATCCGGCAAGCCATGCTCCGCCATCACACTGGCAATGTGTGCGTGATGGTGCTGAACCCGAACGATCGGCAGTCCGCTGCGCTCGGCATACCGGGTTGAGAGATAGTCCGGGTGCAGATCGCAGGTGATGATTTCCGGGTTCACATAAAACAGTCGTTTCAAATGCTCAATCCCGGTGCGGAATGCCTCATACTCGGTCCAGTTCTTCAAATCCCCGATATGGTGGCTCATCAACGCCTGGTTGCCGCGGGTCAGGCAAAAGGTGTTTTTCAACTCGGCGCCAACCGCCAGTATCGCGCCGGCATCCATCGGTAGTGTGAACGGCATCGGCACCAATCCCCGCGACCGCCGCAAAATCTGAGTGGCCCCGCGCATCACTTTGGCAATTGAATCGTCGCAGCGGATGTGGATCGGCCGGTTGCCGATTAAAAAGGCATCCGCGATATCGCCCAGCCGGGCAATGGCATCCTCATCCTCGTAAGCGATCGGCTCATCCGAGCGGTTACCACTGGTCATCACTAAAATCGGCGGCGCTCCCTCCGCGTACAAAAGCACCTGCAGCGGCGTGTAGGGCAACATTAAGCCGAGGTGCCGATTGCCGGGTGCCACTCCCGGCGCAACCGCGCTGCGCCTTCTGGATTTCAAGAGCACGATGGGGGCGACGCTGGAAGTGAGCAAATCCTGTTCCCGCCGGCTGATATAGGCGATCTCCTGGACGACGCTTAGGTCCCTCACCATCAGGGCAAGCGGCTTCTCTTCCCGCTCCTTTCTGGATCGCAGCCTCTCCACTGCCGCCTCGTTGGTGCCATCGCAGGCGAAATGGTATCCCCCGATCCCCTTGATTGCAACCACGTAGCCCTGCCGCAGGAGGTCGGCCGCCATGCGGATTGCCGTTTTATTTTCGAGCGGGACTCCAGGTCCGAACGACTGAATTTGAGCCGCGTTTTCAATGAGATGCACGGATGGTCCGCAGATCGGGCAGGCAACCGGTTGGGCATGAAATCGGCGATCAGAGGGATCGTGGTACTGCTTTGAACAGGTGCAGCAGAGCTCGAAAGCCCGCATGGTGGTGCGCGGCCGATCGTAGGGGACGTCCATCACGATGGTATAGCGGGGCCCGCAGTTGGTGCAGTTGATATAAGGATAGTAGTAGCGCAGATCGCGGGGATCAAACAGCTCCCGCCGGCAATCCGGGCAGATCGCCACATCGGGCGAAATCAAGCAGGTGACCTGATCGTTGATGGTATCGCTGGCAGCTACCTGAAATTCAGAAAAAGCTTGCAGCGAGACGGTCTGCCGGGAGAGGCGGTTTATTTTTGCCAGCGGTGGCGGGTTGGTGATGAGTTGGCGGCAGAATCGCGATATGGCTTGGCGGTGGCCGCTGAGCGTGATCGTCGACCCTTGAGAATCGTTTTTTACCCAACCGGTCAGCCCGTTCTCGGTGGCCAGCCGGTGAACGTGCGGGCGGAATCCTACTCCTTGAACCAAGCCGGTGACATGAATGATTTCAGTTTTCATGATCGTATCCCGCTAGTGTAGTGCACATGACGGTTCTTTGCATAATGCTTGCCCGGCGCAGGCGGGTCCACCGTCGGACGGCTGGTAGAGAGCTCTTTGGCAATCGCTGCTTTGCGCATGCCATCAGCGAAGCGCAACACGATTTTGACATGTAATACGATCTTCTGGGGACAGTTCCGTCCCCGAGCAAGCCGCTCCAAAAAGCGGCGCTCATCTTTGGAAATGGTTGTTGGAAGGCGTATTAAGTTCATACTGTATCTTACCATACAACCATTCGGTTGAAAGTTTCGATTGGGAAGCGTAACAGTTCAGGTTTGCGGGAATGGTTTATGGCAGCATTGGTCGCCCCCCCACCCCAACCCTCCCCCACAAGGGGGGAGGGAGTTGATAATTGCGGTGAGGGTAAGAGTCTGCTGCCTAAATTACCCAGGGAACTGAACTCTTACTGGGAAGCTGAATTCGCCGACTAAATGCGCACCAAATTAAATGGGTTGTCGGGTAAGATAGCTATCAAATGAGCGACGAATTTGAGCAGCAGGAATGGGTTAAGCTGGGAGTTGCCGCCGCACTGTCGCGTCAATACGGAGAGGATCAGCGCAATTTCCTGGAGATGCTGGCCGATATGCTCTCCAGCGCAATGCCGGGCGAAGTAGAAATCAAGAGGCGCGGGGGACTCTTCAGCAAAAAAACGCTCCAGTCGGTAACGATCGTGTTGGGCGATCAGCGCTATACGATGGAAGATCCTGGTTACGGATCACTCCACGCTTCCAGAACGAAGATTGTGCGGGGCATCGCCTTAAAGACGGAAGCGATGGAAGTCCCTGACTGGCTTGAATCGTTGGGCGCCAGCCTTGAGGAGAAGATGCGCGTTAGTTCAACCGCCAGAGAAGCTCTATCGCGCCTGCTTGGCCCGCCCATATAAAAATCCAATCTCAAAGGTAGCAGGGTTATGCGATTTATCGGGTCACCATCGCAAATCATAAACACGGAAGAGATGCTCAAGCGCCAGGAGGCCAGCCAACAAAGTCTTGCCGCCGGCGGCTTGCCCCTCAATGCCATTGATCGCCTTAAAGATCAGGCCGGCCGACAGGGAAAACCGGGTCATATCTTCACCGGTGACCTTAGCATCAATGAGCTGGTGACTATCGGCAATGCAGGCTTCGAGCCGCTGGGGCAGGTAATGGGCAGCTCGATCTACCACGTCGGATGGCAGTATATGCCGACCTATACCTGGACCTCTGGCGAATTGACCGTGCTGACCGAAGCCTTCTACAATGCCCGCCATCTCGCCCTCAGTCGCATCCAACAAGAGGCCGCACTGCTGGGCGCAACCCATGTGGTCGGCGTTCGGCTGGAATTCCGCCAATATGATTGGGGGGTTGGCCTGCTGGAGTTTGCGGCGATCGGCACCGCCCTACGACTTAAAGGGTTTTCTCCAACCGGCAATTGTCCTCCCGCGCTCAGCGCGATGAGCGGTGAGCAGTTCTGGCTGTTGCATCAGTTCGGGTATCAACCGGTGGGGGTGGCGGTGGGCAACTGCACCTGGTACCAGGCCGCTGGCTGGGGCACGATGATGGCGACCGGCGGCAGTATGTGGGGATCCTCCTGGCAAAACCAGGAGATCACCGACTACACTCGCGCTGTTTACCAGGCTCGCGCTCTGGCATCCTACCGCATGGAGATGGAGGGGCGATCTGCCGGTGCAGAGGGAATCGTGGGCGTTGTGATTCAAGTGAACTACGAACGGCGGGAAGTGGAGTCTAATATGGGGCGCCGTGAGGATTTGATCGTCCACTTTACCGCAATTGGAACCGCAATCGCCCCACTAGGTGGCGGCACTCACCCGCTTGCAATTGGAAATTCAGTCAGTCTTCGTGATCCCAATGATTGAAAGGAATTGAGTGAAATGGCCTATACACCAGGTTCTGAGGAAGGTTTACCCTCGGCGGCACGCCGCCGTCTTATCGAGATGCGCGGAGGGGATGGTAAGCGCCCCCTCTTTACGAGTGATCTATCCATCAATGAGTTTCTGCTGGTTCGCGAGGCCGGTTTTGACCCGGTTGGACTCGTGATGGGCAGTTCGATCTATCATATCGGTTTTCAGTTCTCGGGCCTTTTTCAGAACCAGGAGATGGACGTGCTGACACAGGCCATGTATCACGCGCGAGAGCTTGCGATGACTCGGATGGAGGAGGAAGCCGATGTGCTGGGTGCCGACGGCATCGTAGGGGTGCGCCTCGATGTAAACCGATATGAATGGGGTGAGGGCTTAGCTGAATTTATGGCGATCGGGACCGCGATTCGACACCACCAGGGCGAGCATTATCGCACCCTTAAAAATCGCCCTTTCACCTCCGATTTAAATGGACAGGATTTCTGGACACTCTTGCGCGCGGGCTACCGGCCAATTTCGCTGGTGATGGGCACATGCGTCTATCACGTTGCACATCAAGGCTTGCTCAAATCGCTGAAGCAAGTGGGCCGTAATGTGGAGATGGAGAACTATACACAGGCGCTTTACGATGCCCGCGAGCTGGCGCTGTCGCGTATGCAGGCGGAGGCGGAGGCCGAAACGGCGGAGGGCATCGTGGGGGCGCAGGTGAAAGAGAGCAATCACGGCTGGGGCAGCCACGTCATCGAGTACTTCGCGGTGGGCACCGCCATCACCTCGATCTCGGAAGACCATACGATTCCCACACCGACGCTCATCTTGCCGTTGACCGATTGATCGAGTTAAAGCGGCGTTTGCGGCTGCCAAGGTAATTGGAGTATACTGAACGCGAATGCGCAAGGGCGGTTAGCTCAGGGGGAGAGCGCTTCGTTGACACCGAAGAGGTCACTGGTTCAAATCCAGTACCGCCCACCAGTTTGGTGGAGGCGGGGAGACTCGAACTCCCGTCCCTGAAGATGCGCATCCAGCCTCTACAAGCTTAGCCGATCCTTATTATCTCGCGATTTCAGTGCCGATCGGCCGGTTTTGAAATCGCCAGCCCACTTTTATCTCCTCCCGGTTCATGTGAGCTTCTAATCGGGAGAAAGCCGACATAAATCACGCCCGGGACCGATTCGGCCGGCCGGAATCGGGCGGACGCGCCGCCTAATTAGGCAGCGAGCGCGTACGGTTGAGTGTTCGCGTTTGTTGTTTTGCCGCTTTTTACGAGGCCAGCGGCGCCTCGGCTTGCAACTGAAGGCGCAGTCGCTCAGGTCGACTCCAATCGCCCCCAACAGTATCAGTATATCATTACGATTTTCGTTTGTCAAATTTCGGTAAGAGTTCAGTTCTGTGGGAATCATTTACGACCATATTGGATGCACCCCCACCCTAACCCTCCCCCGTTTACGGGGGAGGGGATTAAGAGGGACTGGGGGGCAAGATAAAAGCACCGCCGCCAAACTCTCTCCCCCTCCCCGCTTGCGGGGAGGGCTGGGGTGGGGTCGAACGAAAATCACTCCCGCAGAACTGAACTCGTTCTCTGCTAGTTCCCGGTTGTCCTTTCGACTAAAAACCTGGTATCTTTTTTGATGGTGGCTCGCTCCTCCTTTTAAGGGTTGTTCTTATCCCGATTCTAACAGTATCGGGATGGGTTGAACCGCCGACCTTAACTTTCAACTATGGATGGTACAACGCTAAAGGTGGCCCACACGTTCTTCAAATACTTGAGGAAACCGAAAAACTAATCAAGGATGAAGAAAGCTCTCTTTAGGTAGTTCGCCGCAGGTGCACTACGTCACCATATGTGGAGTAGAAAAATGCAAGGCAATCCTTTCCAGACCCGCGAACCGGATATTACACAGAATAAACTCATCCGTACGCCGCAGCGCGAGGCGTACGCCGAGTTGGTAAGCTTTGCCGCTAATTCAGAAGGTCAAGACCGAGAAATTGGAATCGTCCTACCCGTCGGCTGCGGCAAATCCGGCTGTATTACCCTTACCCCGTTTGCATTCAAGGCTACTCGCACGCTCGTTATCGCTCCGAGTGTACCCATAGCCGAGCAGCTTCAGAAGGATTTCGATCCTTCCCGTTCGGACATGTTCTATATCAAATGCCAAGTGCTTGACGGCCAGCCTTATCCTGAACCCGTCGAGATCCGCGGAACCACAACCAACAGGACAGACCTTGAAGAAGCCGATGTTGTAATCACCAACATCCAGCAGCTTCAGGGAACCGGGAACCGTTGGCTTCAGGACTTGCCGGATGATTTCTTCGACCTTATCCAGTTCGATGAAGGCCACCACAACGTGGCTGCGAGTTGGGAAGCCCTCAGGGTGAAATTCCCTCAAGCAAGGATCGTCAATTTCAGCGCGACCCCCACTCGTGCTGATGGCCAACTCATGGCTGGACGGATACTCTATTCATTTCCAGTATTCCGGGCCATTCAGGAAGGCTATGTGAAACGTCTTAAGGCCGTGGTACTCAATCCTCGCACACTCCGTTATGTCAGGCGCAAGGACGGTCAGGAGATCGAAGTCAGCCTCGACGAGGTCCGCCAGCTTGGGGAGCAGGACGCCGATTTTCGGCGCAGCATTGTCACTTCGGACGAGACACGGAACACCATCGTTAATGCATCACTCCGCGAGCTGGACAAACTCCGCGCCGCCTCCGATGACAACCGCCTAAAGATCATTGCGTCAGCTCTCAATTTTCAACATTGTGGAGAGATCGTGGAAGCCTACCGGGCGCGAAATCGCCGCGCTGATTACGTCCATTCCCGCGAGGACGCACCCGCCAATGAGCGCGTCATGCAAAAGCTGGAAAACAACCAGCTTGATGTAATCGTTCAGGTCCGAAAACTTGGAGAGGGTTTCGACCACCCGTTTCTTGCTGTCGCCGCCGTATTCAGCATCTTCGCCAACCTCTCGCCGTTCGTGCAGTTTGTCGGTCGGATCATGCGCGTCATCAAAAACAATGCCCCCGACGATCTCTTAAATAACGGCGTCGTAGTCTTCCATGCTGGCGCGAACATCGCTCGCCGTTGGCAGGATTTTCAACAGTTCAGCCAAGCAGACCGTGATTATTTTGACCAACTTTTGCCAATCGAGGGTCTAGATTTCACCAGCAGCGATGAAATCCAAATCGACCCACTTGCACCGTCGCCACAAGCCCCCCCACCTCTTGACGTGCGGGGCCAGACCGACATACGGCTTCAAGAAATCCCCCTTATCAAAGATGACCCCGACGCACTTGCAGCTCTGAAACTCCTTCAGGAGAAGGGATACAGCCCGGACCAAGTGAAAGAAGCTTATCAGGCATTGGAGCTGGAGCCGGTTCCCGTTACGAAAGTCCGCCAGCGCCAAGCCAAACGCGCAAGCCTCGATATGCGGGTGAAAACCGAAGCCGCGCGTATCTTGCATCAGCGAGGCATCAACCCTGAAGGGCAAGACCTCGACCGCAAGAGGCTTGGCAGAACCAATCTCGTTGTGCTGAAGTCTGCCATTGACCGGCAAGCGGATGCAGCCGTAGGACGTAGAGTGGGAGAACGCAGCAACTTCACCCGCCCACAGCTCGACGAGATCGAGAGGAATTTTGCCGCCATTGTGGAGCAGGCAGTTCAGGAGGTATTCGATGCCCCGAGTTAAATCCATCTTGATCCGCGTCGAAATCGATCAGGCAAAGAAGGCCCACAATTGCCAGGCCAACGCCAGCCACCGCATCGAGAGGGGGGGCACGCGCCTGAAGGTCCGTAACGGGCGAAGCTGGGATCATTACTGTGTCCCCTGTGCAGCCCTAATCATTGAGCGCGATATCGCGGAACTGCAGGACCTGCAGCGCCGCTTTAACAACCTATAAGCTTCGCTTCATTTCTGCCAATCTGCAAATTGTTCAGATCCCTATGTGCCAATATCTCTTCTGACATAAGCGTGCCATTGGTCGTTACCGCATAATGGACTTCTTTTCCCAATGGTCTAGCACGCCTTTCGACATATTCGGCAATACGTCGCATAAGGGATAGCTCCAGTAAAGGTTCCCCCCCGAAGAATGTTATATCAATATCTGGCGCATCACGCGACTGAGTGAGCAGAAAATCGATTGCTTTGCGAGCAACTTCCCAAAACATCTGTCTACCGGCTTTCTTGGTGGCCACGAAGCAGTAATCACAGCGCAGGTTGCAATCCTCGGTTAGGAATAGCTCAACTTTTCTTATAGGAGGAAAGCGATGTGACTTAGCGATGCCGCTGATAATGCGATTACACAATTGCTCTTGTTGACCAGGCTTTAGTTGTTGAAATGAGATAGCCATTATATATTTTTGCCACTCTATAATCTTAATGTTGATAAAAAGGAGGCGCCCATTTAACATGCCCATCTATATAACATGCATTAGTGCCATCGAAATGATTCCCCCCAGATGGCGGTCCCAGATAACCACAAGGACCATTATACCTATCGGATGGACTGGTTAGATACCAACTATTTGGATCGCCGATTAACGGAGTAAAACTGGTACTTGTTGACCCTAGACCTTTATTGACTGATGCGATAGAGCCACTCGAGTATACAAAATAAAACTTATAACTTGTATAATAATGATTTATCAGCCAAACATCCGTATTTGTTCCAGCAAAAGGATCGGATGGACAGAACCAGATATCTTGATTTTTTATATAGGGCATCAGTGCTGCATGAAGGAGATAGGGATCATAAAATCTATCTAACCCAATATTACAACCTAGTGCTGTATTGGATATCATATTACTGAACGGCGGAAAATAGTCATCATAATCTTGGGTATATATAAGAGACGCCATTCCCAACTGATGCAGGTTGGAGGCGCAATTCGCTTGCCGAGCCTTCGCTCTGACTCGCGCTATGACAGGAAATATAATACCAGCAACAATAGCTATAATGCCAATTATTACTAGCAACTCAATCAGCGTAAAACCTGCCTTTTTATCACTTTGTTTATTCATTGCTATCTAGAGCCTGTCCGACAAACCCATAACAAAGTGATATTGACATTGTTGGCACCATGTGGTATAATCGCAATCATATAATCTCCAAACGAGGTATTTGATGCGCCATAACTTTTTACCCTATGAGCA
>JAKBZR010000134.1 GCA_021842405.1 bacterium | reverse complement strand
GCCAGAACGTGCGTGATCTCGGACTCCATACCCGCGGCGCGAGCAAGAGCCGCGAAGTCAAGCAAGTTGAGGATTTGCGCCGTGATCGGGCGCTTCGCGTCCCAAAAGATAAAGGCCGACCAGAATTCCTGCGCAGGCTCCGATTGGACGAGCCGATGAAGCACACTGCATTCCTGCTCGGACCGGCACGAGAAGAAGTAGCAGGTGTCATCCAGCACTACAGCCCGACCTTGAAAAAGCGGGACATTGACGAATTCGAGCTTCTTGTACAAGCCGGAGATGGCGACCTTCCACGGTGAAAAGGAGTACTCTCCGACACCAAAGATCGAAAAGCGAGGGCGATTGCGGTAGATGGAACTACCGCGCCTTGCGAGAAGAGCGCTGTTGGCAATGAGATACCGCCACGCCTTCGGAGCGGAACGTTGGAGATCCTCCGGCGATGCGCTCATCGTTCTCTGGGGCACGAGCAGCCACTTGCATGGATGCCGCTTCCTAGCAAGGTCCGAGCTCTTCAGAAGGGGGAAAAGAACTTCATCTTCCACGTCAACCCGTTCCCCCATTCCGTTTTCATATTCGGCGTCCTTCTGAACTAGCTCGAAGACATTGCTGCAATCGTGCTTGATTCCGGAGCGCCACCCCGAGAGACCGCGTCCTAATAGGTTATGCCACCGGTCGTAAAGGCGCACATTGGCAACAAGATTACCATCCCGGAATCCAAAGACTGCGTCGGGCTCTGCACTCTGCAGTGAACTGTAGTCGCTGCACTCCTTTGATCTCGCACCCGGTTGGAATCTCACCACCAAGAGGCACGCATCTACAGACGCGCCGAAATGCAACTGGGTGTCAATTCGGCGCACCTCAGCAGACTCGACCGGAAGAGCCTGCGACCATGCGTAGGACAGGACCCTTCGGGCTACGGCTGTCTTGCAGAGTACCGCCAACATCCCAGGCGTATCGGCGAGCCATTGAATGTTCTTCCGGAGCATCCACTCCGATATGTCGAAGTTCGACTTACCGGTTAGGGCGTCGATCCCCCGCAGATTGTCTTCGTTTGCCTTTGCCGGGAGATTGGCACTACCCAAGGAACCGAGGGTCGCGTTCGTTACCCACGGGGGGTTACCAACAATGAGGATCGGCTTCGGCAACCTCGCGACAATGTCCGACCAATCCGTGTCGAAGAAATCCCCTTGGAGGATATGGACCTGCTTGTCGTGCCTGATGCTGTTTGTGGCGCGCGTGGCCTCCAGAACGTGCGCACCTTCCTGGTCTACGCCGAGAAAGTGAGTAGCTCTGGGGAATGACTCCAGGGCAGCCAAAAGGAAGGCGCCACGCCCGCAGGTTGGCTCGATGACGGAGGCCGGGGAGAAACCGGTTCGCTCTATGACTGAGCAGACATCGCGAGCGAGACTCCGCGGGGTCTGGAAGTCACCGAACTCGATCTTGGTGTTCTTGTCTCGTGCCATCGCTAGTTGAGCCTGATTACGCCGGGCACGGTACCCGCTTCGTCAATCACGCGCCGATACTGAAGCCTCCACTGAAGTGCGTTGGAGATGGTCAGATATCCGATCTCCGGACGTGTCCTCAATAGTTCGTCGGCAATGTTTCCAGCTTCGATCTCATCCATAATGATCATCCGTTCCTCCATAAAGGCAAGAAGATCGTCCTTGTTCCCTTGGTTGTCGAGTATCTTGCAGATTCCTGTTGTGGTCTGGAAATCGGCCGTCCGCTCCTTTTCAACGAAGATGACATGCTGGACGTCCAAATGCCCGGTCGAGCTTGCGGGGTCGTCGGTCTTGTCGTACACGAAGATCAGAACTGAATACCCAAGCCCGAAGATCTTCTGCCTGGCGGACTTGTACGGGCATGAGGACTGCGGCTGCTTGACGCTCGTGACTTTCATGTCCACGTCGAGGTCTGGGAAGTCGATGCCCTTGGCGGATGAACCCTGCTGAAACTCGAACCGCGCCGCGAGATGTTCGCGGAACTTGTGCTCGAAGTAGGTCCCCACGGCCTTTCCGTCTGTAACGCCGAAAAGGGTAGGTTCATAATGGGCCGACTCCAGCTTGGCGAAATCTCTGGCCTCGGCTTTGAGCGCGTCGAGTGTGAGCTTATTTTTCATGGTCTCCTGTCCATCCAACCGTGTTAGTATTATTGGGGTGCCGTATACGTGCGTGTTCTCCGCTCAGGATGTTACAATCCACATGGACAGCCATACCATCACCCCCATAATCAAGTAGAACGGCCAGATTGAGATCGAACGCAGCGGCTGAGCGGATATTTTCAGGAGCGAGATCTTCGCCGCGACGGCATAGCGGTTACGGGCAGTAACTCCGCCCCGCTGACCATAGACTCCCAAAAATCATGATTTCGTGCGTTGATCATATTCACCGAGAGCTCACCATCGTTGTCCCGCCAACAATAAGATCATCCTTTGTTTGTATCAGTTTACCCATTACTCTGCCCTCGATACCGGGTGTATCGCAGTAAAAATAGGTGCGATCTCGATCCACCCACAACTCCCAGGTTCCATTGATCATATTCAATGACACCAGCGTGTAGCCATTTCTCTTTACGATGGTCTTCCCTTTCGACGGCTTTCCGAAGGTCAGCACTGGGGCTTTGCCCACTTTGCTCAGAACATAAGTCTCCGGCGAGCCGGCCGGCGCCCGCACCAACTGCTGACCGGTGTTTGCGGCACGGCTTACCATTTTCACCACGAAATTCCGCGAGCGGTACAGCGGCCGGCCATCCAGTGAAGCCGCCATAATGGTTCCGATCGGTGAGGAGGTGAAAAACCGCCAGCACCCCAAATGGATGGACTGATTGGGAGGCAGCTCGCCCGATAGAGCAACGCAGCCGGGCGCATTGATCGTCATCAGGCCGACCGCGGTGTTGCGGTGAATCTCATTGGTGCTGCTCAGCCACCTTCCAATCGCCGCCATTGCAATCGTCTCCGGGTCGCCAAGCTGGTGCAGCTTTTTGACTGCAATCCGTAGCCCGTTGGGTTGATTCGGATTCGGATATAGAATGATCTCACCCTCCTCCGGCGGCCGCACGATGGAATACCGGCTGTGGGGAACGTTCGACTTCGGCGATGGCAGCGCCAAAAATTCGCTGTCAAGCCGCGCCGTCCAGGCCAAATCGTACAGCGAGGTGATTGAGTTGGGCCATTGGTAGAGGGTATCGGGGGTGTACCTCAAGGTAACTTTGAGCGGCGAAGGCCGAAGGTACCGCTTTAAAAAGGTCTCCGCGCACAACCCAAAAAGCCCCCAGATGGTGGGATCGGCCTGAGTGGCAAAGTCGCTGAGCTGATCCGCATCCGCACCGGTCTGATAACCGAACAGGATCACCGCATCAAAATCCTGCAGGCTCGCATTGGCCAGCATCTCTGGCATCGCCACCGCCCGGTACTTGTTGGGCCAAACCGTGCACCACTCCCGAATGACGACCGGCTTATGTCGCCACTTCAAGGCGGCTGTCCAGGGGGCGGCGCTGTAGAAGGAGTCATCACGGAGCGGGTCGTCGTCGTTATAATAGAAATGGCCAGTCCAGTCGGCGCCTCGAAAGGCGGGGTGATCGGCGTAGTAGTTTTCAGCCGCGAAATCGCAAGCGCCGGCCACCGAAGCGACGTCCGGCACGATATTGCTGGATACCACCGCCGTGATCGGAACTTTCAGGCCGATGGAGCGCAAGTACTGCTTCATCTGCTGGAAATAGGCCTGCTGAGTATCGAATAAAAAGCGAACCCCATCCTCCAATCTGGCCGGCGCCCGCAGCGTGGTGAGAGGTGCGCCCGGTGGCGCCGGCGTAAACAGCGGTAAGGCGACTGAATTTTTCGCCGGATCCTCATTATTGAGCAGGACATTATATCCCTGCCACTGGCCCCAAGCCCGCTGCAGATGCGCCCGGTCTCCGTACTGATTGATCAGCCACTGGTTCCAGAGATTGTTCAACTCGGTCTCATAGGGCTGTGCCAAGCTGTTCAGCTTATTGGATTTAATGAAGAGACCGTGCTCATTACAAATTTCAAGCAGCACCAGCGCCGGATCATCCACGTAACGCAGATGGGTGTATGGGTTGAGGTGGGTGAGCAGCTCTTCGGCGTATTCCTGCTGCAATGAGATCAGCTTGGGATCGAAAAAGGCATAGGGCTTCGCCGCGCGCCCCAATTGGCTGGCATTGGCCACCCCGTCGGCGGTCTGAAATTGGCGATAGTCCAGCAAGTCGAAGTAGTAGTAGATGCCTCGCTCCCGCAGGCGGTAGGTCCAGTAATCCAGCAGATCGAGCTTTCGTGGATCCAACCGGGATGATCCGCTCGAGCCCGGCGCATCGAGTATTCCGCCATAAGAGTCGAGCGCCTCAAATCGGACGAGGTTGCATCCCGCCCGCGCCAGCGTCCTCACCACCTGATCAATCCGCTCCTTTGGTATCCAGACGCTTTGATTGGATATGTTCACGCCCCAAAAGCGGGCGCGCTTTCCATCCGGCCAGACGAAATGGCCTTTCGGTGAAGCGGTGAGAAAACCGTACTTTCCGGCGGGAGGAGAGAGCAGGCCGCTGAAATCAGCCAGACTGCTGTCGGGGAAGAGCCCTTTGTTTGGGTTTGTCTGACCCAGCGACGGCGACCCTTCCGCCATAACCGGCCCCGCAAGCCCGATCGCAACGAATAATATCAGCCCGCTCAGCATAAACCGTCGCAGCCAGTTGCGAATCGGCAATCGAGCGGAGTGGAATGGGGAACACCTAATAAAATTGAGTGACTTCAGTGATTTTCTGCGCTCTGGCTCATCCGATTTTTCTAAATTCAACTTATATCAGTCACCGTAACAGCCGAACTCTTTACAAGCCGCATACATTGCCTCCAAGTTAGCCAGAGGAACGCCCGGCGGGAGGTTGTTTCCCTCCCGTAAAATGAAGCGCCCGCCCGCCCTAATGCCGCTGGATAGAATTCGCCGCACCTCATCTCGAACTTCGTCCGGATCGGCATTTAATAGCAAAGCGATGCTAGGCCCGCCCGCCACCGTGATCTCCGGCCCAAGCTGTTCCCGCAGCCATGTAAAGTTTACCGGAAAGCCGGTGTCAAAGCTCTGAATATTCAGATGATCTCGGAGAAAGCGGAAATGCCGAGTGGCGTCGCCGCAGAGGTGAATGGAGTTGGGGCCGCCCTCGCTGAACGCCTCGATGAGCCGCTTGTGATGAGGATATATCCACTCCTTGTACTGCTGCTCGCTCAGAAACTCGATGGCGTCATCCGCAAATCCCCAGCCCACCGTGGTCATGGGCTGTTCCAGCCGCTGCCGGTAGCTCTTGATGCGGGCAATGGTCGCTTCGGTGATGAAGGAGAGCAGGGATTGGGCGTAGTCCGGATCGCCGATTAAATCGGAACAAAACTCGGTGGCGCCGCGCAGATTGCACGCGACCGTCATCGGGCCGTCGGTTCCGAGCGCGGTTGGTGAGGCGCCCACAATCGGATAACCGAAGTAGGCGGCGCCTTCTTCTATCCGGCGCTGAAAATACTCATAGTGGTCCCAGTTTCGCCGCATCCACTCTCCGCCGAACGGGTCCGGGATGCCCTGATCAAATAGCATCCGCTTTCTATCATCGTTTTGCAGCAGCGGCTCGGTGTCGGGCACCTGATTTTCCCGAAAGGCGACGCGGCAGCCGAACCAGGCCGCCTCATAGGTATTTTGAAAATCCACCCCAACGTGCCACCCATCGGATGGCGGTCCCATTTCGGCATCTTGGGGAAGATGATGACGAACCCACCATTGGTGCTCGATCTGGCGGGTGAGCATGATTTCAGGGTCGAGAAGGTACTGCTCGAAGGTGATGCGGCGTGGGTTGGCCGGGTGGTCGAACATAGTGAAGCGGGGATTGGTGCCCAGGATCATTGGAACCCGTATCGGCGTTCCGGCGTGATAGGATTCCCAGACTTTTTTGACCTCCGCATTATGAGCGGAGAAATCGGTGTTCATAATAGCTTTAATATATTCAACAATGAGGGCGAATAGCTGTAAAATTGCATTCTAAATGATCACACCAATTGGATTTCAATTACCCATTTTCGGTCGCATCATTAATGCCGCAAGTCACCCGTCACTTTCCACTACGGCTGGGACAATCTCCAATCTAAAAGCAGTCTGTCTACTACTTCTTTAAGAGGAAGTAATTCCCGGAGGCTGAAATGATAGTTCACAGTTACGCCCTTGTGTTCGCCATTTACAATATCGCTCTTAGTTGATGCTCGTTGGTAACGTCTGCGATCTCCATATCGTACATATATAGCGTTTGAGGTCACTGAGATTTAGGGCAAGAGTTTCATATGGACGCAAATCCCCATGAGGAAGCAGCCTCGCTACTGACATAAAGGCTCGTCCATGCGCCTTCACTTCCACGCGCCCTACGACTCGACTACCCCGAATAATCTCTAAGTCGGGCAACACCAACCGAACTCCTGCCTTTCTTTGGAAAACCGGTGTCGTCCAACACCCATGCGCATCGAGAACTTACCTGCTTAACCATCTGCATTGCCAATGCGTACCTCACGGGCCTCCAGTCCCATGGACTCTGGCTCACAAACTGCTGTATAGCCTGCACATTGCCGCCATAACGGTCGGACATTCCCGCCGCGGTCTTCCTGCCACCTTCGAGCATTATCCCTTGGATGTAGAAAG
>JAKBZR010000038.1 GCA_021842405.1 bacterium | reverse complement strand
CCAGGCTATCGACCGATTTATCGAGGCCTACAGCCAAGTCGCACATCCCTTTGAATGGAAGAAGGCAATTGTCCACCAGGGTCACCTTAAACATAATTATTCGGATTTATGCAAGTAAGTACTAGCCGCTCTTGAGAGTTTAATTGCCTATCCTCACGAAAGTTTGGATACTGAGATAAAGCCGTGGCTTGACATTTCTAAGAAGGATAACCCTTCCAAAGAAAATCAAGCTAATCTTGCCCAGGCGATACTGGCACTGGCAAACCACGGTGGCGGGCGTGTACTGATTGGTTTCAAGGAAGCCAACGGCCAGTGGCAACCGGCACCCCTACCAGATGCTGGATTACTGAATTATTACAACCAGGATTATATTAATGGCATAGTGCAGCACTTCGCAGAGCCACCCTTTCATTGTGCTGTGCATCTTGTACCTCATTCTGAAACTGGAGCAACGCACCCTGTTGTGGTAGTGCCTGGCGGACACCGTGTGCCGATTCGCTCGAAGGCCGATGGCTGTAACGGGAAGCATGTTAAGATGAATACCTACTATATCCGCCGACCAGGGCCGAAGAGCGAGCCTATTCAGACTGCTCAAGAATGGGACGCCCTCATCAACCGTTGTGTACGCATGGCACACGACGACCTTATTTCTGACTTCAGAGTGTTATTATATGGAATAGAACGCCCCGAATCCGAACAAAATGAGCTGGAAAACTGGACAACGGAATCTCTCGACAGGTTTTCTGAGTTGAGGCAGGGGTTGATAAATGACGGGAAGAAAGACCCATGCGAATTGGGCTACTGGTGGTTCGCATATCGTATTCAGGACGGCTTCACCCAACCTACAGCCGGGGAGATGTTGGATAAGATGCGAAACGTTAGGCATTACACTGGCTGGCCCGTATGGAGCGTAAGGAATCCAAGAGCACTTCGCCCATACAACGGCCTGATTGAATGCTGGCCGCCGAATCTATCTGGGCAAACATTCTTCCACTTTTGGCTGGCATCACCAAAAGGACTGTTCTTCCTGCTCCGGAACTACGATGACGACATCAATCCGGATCGCGTCCATCCGGGGACAACTCTCGACGCGATCCTCCCGATCTGGAGAATCGGTGAATGCTTGCTACACGCTGAGGAAATGTCTCGACTTCTCGAAGCACCATCTGGATCAGTATCCGTCCAAGTATGCTGGACAGGTTTGGCGCAACGTCGCCTCGGAGAGTGGACAACCTCAACGAAATTCATGCTTCCCCCATTCGTATATCAATGCCACTCTCCTTCCGTTCAAAGCCCCCCTGTGGAGATACAGGCGGATCAGATTGGCTCGAAACTCCCAGAATTGACGGAGCTTCTACTCAAGCCGCTCTACGAGGCTTTCGATTTCTTTAAGATGCCTATGAATGTGATAGTAGAGGTACTCAAAAGACTACGCCAAGGAAGGTTCTAAAGGTATATGTTTGAGATATGCAACTGAGCATGAACTTGATGAGAAATACTCATAAGAGAGGGATATCGGCGCCCCGCAGCTCGCCGAGATTGCCGATGTCCAGTATCCTGACTTGATTGAAGTCCTGAACGGGAAACGAAACCCCAGCCTCACCATGCTCTCCAAGCTGGAGACCGCCCTGGCCGGCTGAATAATGTCATTGAGAGGCTAGAGAGAGCTCCGTTCTCCGGGCAATATAGGCGGGTGTTACAAGGCAGCATTGGTCGCCCCCCACCCCAGCCTTCCCCCTGGGAGGTGGAAGGAGCACGGAACGGTTGGGAGGGTTAGGGTGGGGGTCGAACGAAAATCACTCCCACAGAACGAAACTCTTTCAAATTGTGCGGCTGGTTGCTCAGTGTACGTCGAGTGTGTTATTATTTTTAATTGAGGTGACTATCCAATGAAATTACATCGGCTGGAAAAACGAGCGCTGGGCCGCACCGGATTCGATTGCACACTGCTTGGGTTCGGCGCGCTGGAAATCGGGCGCGATTGGGGATTCGGGACTGAGGAGATGCGCCGTAAGCCCGGTGAGGCAGAGGCGACGCCGGTGCTGAACCGGGTTCTCGATCTGGGCGTCAACTTGATTGATACCGCCCGCGCCTACCACCGCAGCGAAGAGCGGATCGGCGCATCCATCGCCCACCGCCGCAGCGAATACTTCCTCGCCACCAAATGCGGCGAGCATAGCGACGAGCCCCGCACCTACTACGATTTCTCTTACGACGCCATCGCGCGCTCCATTGATCTGAGCCGGTCGCTGCTTCAAACCGATGTCATTGATCTCATTCAAATCCACTTCGGCCCCGACCCGACCAGGGTGTTGGACGATGGAGAGACGGTCAAGGCGATGAAGGAGGCGCGCGAGGCAGGCAAGGTCCGCTGGTTGGGCGCCTCACCCGGAAACGAGCTGCTTGATCGTTGCATCGAATCGGGTGATTTTGATGTCCTGCAGGTGGGATTCAACCTGCTGCATCAGGATGCGGCCCCCTTAATTCAAAAAGCCTGTGATCGGGGCATCGGCATCCTAATTCGGAGCGGGTTGGGAATGGGTTGGTTAACCGGCCGGGCATTGACGGCGCCACGATCGGAGTGGCCGACAACGGTTTCCAAGCTGATGGAGCTTGTGAGCGGAGACTCGGCCATGCTGCATCGCCTCGCCCTCGCCTACCTGAAAAGTCAGACGGGCATCAGCTCTATCTTGGTCGGCACCAAAAACATCGCCCACCTGGAGCAAAACGCAGATATGCTGGCCGATGAGGCGGACCCAGCGATGGTCGAGCTTGCCGCTCGGATCGCACGGGACGCCTAACCCATCGCGCGGATTGACTGATGGGTGGCGGCATCTTCTTTACCAATCCCGGTTTTGCGCCTTGGCTTGCCGCCGCCCTGATTCCGCTGGCGATCCACCTCGCTCGAAAGCGAATCGCGCCCACCTACCCGCTCCCCACTCTGCGCTTTCTGCGAAAGGGGATGCTGGCCGGCAACCGCCGCTGGAACCGGCTGCGCGATCCGCTGCTCCTTATCTTGAGAACCCTGGTCATCCTGGCGCTGGCGCTTGCCTTTATGAAGCCGGAGCGGGCCGGACCGCTTTATCAAAAGGGAGCGCATCGGCTGGTAATCGTGCTGGACGGCTCACTCTCGACCGGCGCCGCTCGAAACGGTCTGACCGCCTTCAGCCGGGAAAAGCGCATTGCGGCCGCGATCCTGAGCCGCTCGCCCTCCAGTTTACGCCCGGCCGTCGTGGTTGCTGGGTCTACACCGAAGTTGATCTCGGCAGCCCCGCCCGGCGACGATTCATCTCCCACCGGAACCGGCGAGTTGGTTGCCGCCGTCAACCGGCTTCACCACTCATTGGCGGGGGCAAACCTGAATTCGGCCCTCGGCCTGGCCGTTAATTCCATTAAAAGCTCCGGCAGTCCGATCGGCTCCCAATCCGAGACGAAGCCGTATTCCGGGCCGGTTCCCGAAGTGCTGATCTGCTCCGACTTCCAGCGCAACAACTGGCAAACCATATCCACTTATCACATACCACCCGGTATTCATCTCGCCTTGATGCCGTTCCGCCGCGGTGAGTTGTCGAATACTGGCGTCACCTCGGTTCAGGTGAACACCTCACCCGATCAGCCGGTGGCCGAAGTCAGGGCGACCGTCCTCAATGCCTCACCTGAAACGGAGCGGATTCCGGTTCAGCTTCATACGATCGGATACCCCGAAATGTCACAGATGGCCGTTATCGCTCCCTACCAAACTAAAGCCGTATCATTCCGGGTGAACCTGGCGGTTGGTCATCAGAATGAAAATTGGCTGAGGGGCAACGTTGCCGTTCCGGACGACGCTCTCTCTGAGGACAACCATCGCTACTTCGCCACGTCTTTGGAATCGCCAACCGCCGCCCTACTGCTGACCGACGAGCCGGCCGATCAACCCGATGCGCCGGCCAACCTGCTGGAGCTGGCGCTGGACCCGGGATACGGCGTTGCCGGGCGCATACCGGTTATCCGGCGAACCGGCACCAACCTGCAGGCCGCCGATTTCAGAGGAGTCAACACCGTCTTTGTCTGCGATGTCCCTTCGATGGGCGATTCTCAAATTTCCAGCTTGCTGAACTATGTCAGGCGGGGCGGGGCGGCGATCGTATTTCTCAGCGGTAATCGAGTGATTGACAATATACAAAACTGGCGCCGTTTTTTAAAATCGGGTGAGGATTTCCCTCTGGCGGTTGAACGTCCGCAGCCGATACCGCCCGGCGGCTTGGCGGCATCGAATTGGCGCGCCGATAGCCGCTGGCTGGGCGCATTTCACTACCCAAATTACGGCAATCTCAGCTCAATCCGCGTAAATCACCTCTTCATAACCGACCCATCCGATAGCCACGCCCATGTTTTGCTCCGTTATACCGATGGGAGCGATCTACTGGCCGAGCGGCGGTTCGGAGCCGGCGCCTTTCTATTTCTAAACATCTCGATCGCTCCAACCGGCAGCAACCTAGCCTCACGAACCATTTTTCCGCCCCTCGTGCATGAATTGGCATCGGCGGCGGCGCGTCATGGCAATCAACCGGCTGAAAATACGCTTCCCTATCCGGCGCAGTGTCCCCTCGATGCCGGTGAGGTGCCGGCAAAGGTGATCGGTCCGGACGGCTTGCCAGTTCGCTTTCACTTCGATCCCGCCTCCCACCGCCTCATCATCGGCCATCCTAGCCAGGCCGGAATTTACACCATTTCCACACAAACGCACCACCGGGCCTATTTCGCGGTCAACGTGCCCGCCATAGAAAGCGATCTACGGCACTTGACAACGGCCGATCTTAAAAAAATATTCCCCCGTGCAATCGTAACGAGCGAACCTTCGGCCCGGGGATTCAGCCGGCTTCATCAAAAGATCCCCATCTGGCCGCTGCTTGCTCTGGCCACATTGGCGATGATTACGCTCGATGCCCTGCTTACGCTGGCATCTATGGGCCTCCACTTTCCCGCTCGGCTCAAACTCCCTGCCTGGATTCCCAACCCCATTCATCGGCGGCAACCCTACGATGCTCGCACCGCTGATTAACCCACTGATCGTTTTCACCGCCGCATTGCTGGCCGCAGCCGCAACCCTGTTTGCCCTCTACACCGGCTGGAAGCGGCTCCAACTCGGCGCCGATCGCCGCCATTGGGCGCGCCTTGCTTTCATGGCCGCCATTCGGCTGGTCGGCATTTTTCTGATTGGGGTGATTTTGCTCAATCCAATCGCCGGCGGCCGTTCGATGAAGGCTCCAGCCGGCCGATCACTGATTCTGGTGCTCGATGCCTCTAAAAGCATGCAGCAAAGGGATGTGGCCGGCCAAACCCGCTTTAACACCGAGCAGAACATCGTCAGAAAAATTCAAGCCTTAGCGGGCCGAAATGCACAGCCCGTTCACCTGATCGAATTCGGGGGAACCGGCAAACCCACCACCACCCGACAATTTTTAAAAAACAGAGCGCCCCATCACGACCGCACCGATCTGGCCGGCGCGCTGGTCGGCGCCGAAACGTTGACACCGCTCGGCCCGAACAACGATTTCGTCCTGATCTCGGACGGCCATGACACCGAAAAAGGTTTTCCGGTGGACGTGGCTCGTGCAATCCGGACAGGCTACGGCAGGGTGGATACAGTCTGTCTCGGCCGCCCTGGCACCGGCCGCAGCATTCGCATTTCGGTCGAGCGAAATGAGCTCTTTGCGCTGCCCAATCAAACCTTCATCATCAATGCGGTCCTCGATGCGGAAAATGTAAGGCGAGCACACTGCGATATCCGCCTGCAGCGCGGCGGCAAAACGGTGCATGAGCGTATGATAAGGGTGATCTCGGGCCGCCAGTCCGTTCAATTCAGCGCCTCAATCGCTCATCCTGGAATGTATCATTACGAGGTCGCGCTCTCCAGTGCCGCCGATCCGGTGGATCGCGACTCCCACTACGCCGATATAACGGTAACCGTTCAGCGCCGCCCGATCCGAATCTTGGTTTTGGAGGGATCGCCGGGCTGGGATTCTAAATTCCTCGCCGATACCCTCCGTCGGACTCGCTCTTGCCGGGTGGATGTGATCTACAAACTGACACCGACCAGCTTTTACGCGGTGCTGGATGGGCGCTCGTCCGAAACAACGATCCGAATCCCGCAATCGGTTCACGCGCTCTCTCACTACGATGTGCTGGTCATTGGGAAGGGGATCGGCCAGTTTTACCGCGACGGCCAGGTCTCATTCATCCGCCGATGGGTCAGCGAGCGGGGCGGCCAATTGGTTCTGCTGCGGGGCAGACCGGCGGTCGGCCCCGATCCCTTCGCCGACCTGGAGCCGTTTCAGTGGGGCAGCCAACCGGTGACGGATCTGAAAACCCGCCTGACGGAGGAGGCTGCCACCCATCCAGGGTTCAACTGGCTCCATCAGAATGCTGAAAGGGTGATCGAACGGATGCCGGCCCTCTTATCGGCAACTCAGATATCAGGCGAGAAGGCGCTGACGGTTACCTTGGTGCGCGCTCAAAATTCCACCGAAGAGGGCTCTTTGCGCCCGATGGCGCTCATCGGGTACCAGCGGTACGGTGAAGGCCGGGTTTTTTCTGTCGTGGGCGAGGGGTTGTGGCGTTGGGCCTTTTTACCCGAATCGGAGACTGCCTACTCCGACGTCTACTTCCAGTTTTGGAGCCAAATCATGGGCTGGCTCGCTTCCGGCAATCTGTTCCGGCGCGGTCAAACCGCCGCCCTTCGACCGCTGCAGGAGCGGTATTCAAAAGGCGATACCGTCAACCTGTTGGGCTATTGGCGCGATAAATCGAGCGCCGTCTTGCCGGCAATCAGGGTGACCCTTCCGGATGGAAGCAGTCAGTTGATTCCATCGCAGCCGGGCGGTGCGGAAGGGGCCGATTTTAACGCCGTCTTTCCGGCCGAGCTGCCGGGCAACTACCGGGCGATGATAATGAAGAATAATAACAAGCAGGCGGGATGCTGGTTCCACGTCACCGCTATTTCGGCTGAGGACCGGGACCGTGCCGCACGCCCCCGTTTGATGCAAGAGATCGCCGGTGCTGGCGGTGGAAATTTTTTCACGCCGTCTAAATCGGATGAGCTTTACCAACATGTATCGAATCTGCTGGGTAGTCTGGCAACCGCGCGTACCCGGATAGCTCAATCCACGATGCAATCAGCTTGGGATAGAAGCTGGATACTCGCGTTGCTGCTGACCTTTTTGCTTGCCGATTGGTCGCTGCGCTATAAGCTTAACCAGCCGTAGCAGTCATTTTTCCCCACGGCACTGATCTTCACAAAATTTACCGAGTTCGAATGAGTTCAGTTCCGTGGGCAATTTAAGCAGGAGGTTCTCACTCCCTGACTGCCGCCAGGCAGTCAGACAACTCTTTTCCCAATCCTGAGAGAGGACTGGTGAAGGAGATTGCTTCGCTCGCAATGACACCCTCCCCGCTTGCGGGGAGGGCTGGGGTGGGGTCGAACGAAAATCATTCCCGCAAAACTGAACTGTTTCACCTATCGTCTGAACCACGATTTACATGATTAAAGGATGGCATGATTTAAACAGGAAGCTGCCTCAATGACCACAGTATGGTAATCCTTAAATCCAACAAATCCCGGTTCAGACAATCACTGACTTACCTGCAACAGGCAGATTAAGAGGGATAGGCGTAATAACGCAGCAGTATCCAGCCGAAAATCGCGCCGGCCAGCGCGGTGATCAAATTCACCACGTCATTATTTATCCAGCGAAATCCGTGTGCGGCTTCGGCCGGCGCCCCGCAGTGGGCGGCCGTTTCCACCCGTTGGCCGCACTTGACGCAGCAGTACTGGCGCTGCAGGCTGGCGCCCAGAATGCTATCCAGCAGCGCCGCCATAAAGCCGGCCCAGATGACTGAGATCATTTCGGCCGCATCGTAGTTCCAGTAAAAAACGCTGGAGCCGTAGATGGCGGCCGATCCGGCCAGCGATGCTAAAATTCCTAACCAGCTTATTGCGCCCGATGTGCCCGCCTCCACCTTTTTCCAGCTCGTCAGCAGGCGCGGCTTGCCCGGCGATAGCACGCCGATCTCAGTGGCCCAGGTATCGGCGTTCACCGCCGCCAGCGAAGAGAGGAATACCATAAAGGTCAGCCGCACCGGAAAACGGAAAAAGAAAAGGGTCAGTAGGACGGCCACCCCTCCGTTGGCGAGCACCTGGCCCGCATCCCGGCAGGAGCGTTTCTGATAGTGGGAGGAGGAGTCTCTCTTTCTCAATCGAAAGAGCACCGAGAGGAGGCTGGAGCTGAAAAAGAAGGTCAAGAGGGGGACGGCGAACCCAATACCGCCGAACCCGAAGATGACGAAACCAACCAGGAACGCGGCGACCGCTCCCGAAATGGTTAGAAAGCGTAGTGCGCCGGCAAACAGCACGATCGCGCCGCTGAGCAGTGCCGCCTCGATCAGTACCACCAGGTTGATTGCGGTCATCCATCTCCTTTTTTAAACGGCCGTGAAACGAAGGGGCTATCCAACCAAAAACGCCACTCCCGATCGGAGCCGGTTGAGATGCCGATTCGCGGGCCGGTATAGATATGAATCGGCTCATTGCCGCCCGATATCAGTCGCAGTTTACCCTGAAGCGGCGATCGGTTTTGAGTGCGCCCGATACCCATCGCCTGGCAGAGCTTGGCCGGGCCGCTGGCCAAGTTAAAAATCGTCTGATCGCTCGGATTGTTAGCTCCGCCGAAGCGCCGCCGCCGCATCACATCGAGGCCGAATACCGGCTCGATGGCGCGGACGAGGACGGCGCCCGCCACATTTTCCGGTCCGGTCACCAGGTTAAAACAAAAGTGCATCCCATAGGTGAAGTAGACGTATGCACGACCTGGACGACCGAACATAGGATCGTTGCGCGGGGTTCTGCCTCGATAGGAGTGGCTGGCCGGATCGTCCTCCCCATACGCCTCCACCTCCACCAGCCGGCCGGCGGCAACTCCATCCGGCGTTTCGTGGATTAGGATTGCGCCCAGTACGCGCTTCGCAACCTCCACCGGATGCGGCAGGTAGAACGATTCCGGGAGCGCCTCCGCGGTACATAAATAGGACCACGTTAGCGAAGCCGGAGCGATTAGCCGATCGCTCATCACAGGAGGCTTGCCGCTCTTTGGATCCGCTCAACGACGGCCGGTTTAAGGGGCAAATCGTCGAGTCGGCCTTCAACGGCTGCTCTCCGTAATGCCTCGATGCTGTCCACCCCGATCGCATTTTGCAGACCGCGTACCGCTTCCGGCGTCAAACCTTCCAGCCTGAGCAGGTACCGGATTCCAGCGGGCACCTCCTCGCGCAGTCGGTCCAGAAGGCGGCAGCTCCCGGTTGCGATCATCTCAGCCGTCTTTTGTTGAATGGCGGCGCCAAATCCGGGCAGTTTGTCCAGGTCTCCCCGTGAAAGAATATCCTCAACCGGCTCGTTCAGCGCCACCAACGTCTCAGTCGCCCGGCGATAGGAGCGGATTTTGAAAATGTTCTCGCCCTGATAAGTTAATATGTCCGCGATCTCGCGGTAGAGGCCGGCGTACTCCGCATTCCGGTTCACACTGGTTTCCATCTATCATCAAGGCTCACAATTGATCCGTATTGTGCCTGCATCCGGCTTGTAAAAGTAAGGTATCAACTCACCCTTCAACCGGTGAGAATGGGTTCCGACGATTAAATCGCCAATATCTTACCACGGAACGGGAAAAACCGAAACCCAAAAAAGTTTACCAAAAGAGTTCAGTTTTATGGGGATGATGTTTGCTCGACCCCACCCTGAGTCTGGGAGAAGAAGGGGGGCTTGGGAGCGCGTTAGGCCGACCCCCATCCTAACCTTCCCCCTCTCAGGGGGAAGGGATCGGGACTGGGTCTTGGCGATTACTCCGTCGCACCGCATCCTCGCCCTCCACCTTAAGCTCGGCCTACTCTCTTCCTCCTCGCAACCGTTCCGTGCTGCTTCCCCCTAGGAGTGTATAGACTTGGGACATGGGTTACAAACGTTCGGAGACATGGGTAACACCCGCCCAAATTGCCCGTAGAACTGAACTCTTACTATCAATCGCGGGAGCGCCGAAATTCAGCTCGGCGCCTTAGCAGTTTGCCGGCGCCGAGCCTTAAAGTACGAGGTTCCGGCGGTTGAAAATCAGGGGACGCCGTAGACCTTCTTTGCTCCGGCAAAGGGCTGGCCCGGCTTTTGGGTGACCACTTTGATCTTTGCCGGCCCGCTTGGACCGATCGCCCGCCAACCGAAAAAAGCGATAATCACAATCGCCAACAATATGATGATCACCGCGACCGGTGTGCTGACCTGCCGGTCTTTCTTAAACCAAGACGATAACGACATTCAAAATCCTTTCACACTGAAAGAGTTCGATTTTCGGGGAATGTTTTCTATCAGCATTTGTCGCCCCCCACCCCAGTCCTCCCCCGAGGGGGGAGGGAGTTGATTATTGCTATAGGGGTAAAAGCCTGCTGCCTAAATTACCCAGAGAACTGAACTCATTCGCGACCAGCGAAATAGTTGAGTTACCGATTACTTAAATTAATAAGCCGTCGAGACGCCATATCTCTCCCGCTTGAAGGCGGACCGTTTTGCTCCGTAACAGGGCGGTTTGGCCATCTTCCGCATAGATGGCGAAGCGCCCCTGAAGGCCGCTCCCATCCGGTATCGCAATTCGGGCCGCATCGGGACCGAACGCGGAATCCGGCTCGATATTCCCGCCACTGGCCTCGAACACGACCCGCTTTTGCAGCCACTTGGCGAAAATTCGGTTCTCGTCCAACGCCGGAATCGCCCCCGCCCCATACAGCACCCCATAGACCGCCTTTGAATCGGCGACCAAACCGACCGCCACGATATACCGGTCGGCCGCGCCTTGATGCAGGGTGAGGACCTGCTCCGGGCTGAAATGAATCTCGTCTTGAGAAAGCGAGTACCAGATGCGGTCGGTATTCATATGGAGGGCCATCAAGTACCATGGGCGGCCGTTGACCATAAATTTCTTTACATCGTTGACGCCGTGATCGGTCGCCAGCGTCGGGCCGTCCAGCCGAAACCGCTTGAAGTCGGTGCTGCTGGCCTGATAGACGTATTTGCGAAGGCGCGTATCATTGAAAAAGAGCCGGTATCGGCCGTCCTCATAGAGGATGACGTTGGTTCCGTTGATATCGGTGTGGGCGTAGTTGGGATAACCCTCCATTTCGATCAGGTCGGAAAGCTGAGCCTGGTAGGGCAGCTTGTGATCCCATATCTCACCATTTGGGCTGGTGAAAGCGGCCGGCTTGTTGCAGTTGTTTTGGTCCGGGTAGGCGGTGCACATCATCCGATAGGCTCCGCTCGGGATGCGGAGGGCGGAGCAGTTGTTTACGTGAATGAAGGCGCCGTGATCAATGATCAGCCGGCGCCCTTCAAATCGCCGAAAATCGGGCGTCCACTGGGTGTAAACGCGATCGTTGGGGGTTGGAACTCCATCCCAGCCGCCGTAATAGATGCGATAGCCGCCCCTTTCCGGTATCAGGGTGGGGGCGTAGATATTGCGATAGCGGCCGGCAGCCGGCTCGATAAGCGGCGCCCTTTGCTCAAACAGCCAGTTCAAAGTTCCGGCCTGCCAATCGCTCGGTTGAAAGGCGCCGGCATGCAGACCCCGCACTTCGGCGTATTGACCGAGATGCGGTTCGTGGCCGACCTGTTTGATGGAGGCTCTTTGCTTTGAGGCCGCACCGGCATCAATCCCCATCAATGCGAATGTCGCGACCGTGGCGTGACCCATAAACTGGCGCCGATTCAGTTTGTTTGAAATAGTATCTCCCATCACTACCGGCCGCCGCCGATCACTTTGGCTCCGCCGTAGGTCGCTGGGGCGGAGTTTGTCCCGGTGTTGAGGGCGCCGGTCGGAACTTTCATCTGATTGCCCGATACGAATTTGGGATGCGCGGCCGGCGAACTCAATACCCGGTAGCCGACGAAGGCAACAATCACCACTACAATCCCAATGACCAGTATGGCGATTAATGCGCTTACTTCAATTTTGCCGCTGGATTGATGTGCTCGGACCATCACTGCTCCTTTCTCTTTCGGAAATGGGGGTCGCCGCATTAAAGGGCTTCAATCCGGCGACCCCTCAGTCAGGGTATCCGATTAATCGATGCCGTTGTTGGGATCGCTCGGTGTTCGGTCCCACAAGGTCTCCTTGCATTTATGCCACCAATCGGTGCCGTTTTGCGGAGCGGTCGGTTGCAGGGTCTGCGAGATGCGCATCCATTTCGCGTGGCCATCATAGAATGTCCAGTTGTAGCCGCCACTGTGTCGTGGAGTGGCGCCGGGGCAGGTCAACCGGTCAAAGTTGAGGCCGGTCGCGGTACTGCCGCAAGAGTAGCTGCTACAGCACTGATTGGGTAGGTAAGGGCAGTACATTTCCGGCCAGGGCTCGTTGGGGTTTGATCCTTTTTCTACAAAGACGAGGTAGTTTGCCGGTTGTTCAACGCTGGCATCGTTACCGCCGGCGTACCCCATGGCGGAAGCGCCCACATAAAGCATGTAGCTGCGCGGAAGATTTTGAGGTTGATCCAGCGGCCAAACAAAGGCGGAGCGATAGGAATCGGATGGACATGAAAAGATACCTTCGTTTTTGATGTACGGATACTCAAAGGTCGGCCAGAAGGCTTCCGTCCACCACCAGAGGGGCATTGAATGTTCATCATAATCCTGGGTGTACATCGCAAAGCCCAGTTGGAGCTGCTTCATATTGCTGAGGCAGGAGATGGCGCGCGCCTTCTCCCGCGCCTGGGCGAATACCGGGAAGAGAATCGCAGCCAGTATCGCGATTATAGCAATAACTACGAGCAACTCGATCAGTGTAAACGCCTTGCGTTTCATTTCGTATACCTCCTTAAGTCAGGAATTGAGTTGTTTTGTATTGGGTAAGAAATCCCCTCTCAGGATGTTGAAAAAACCAGGCACATCCCTCCTATTATATAACCGCGATTGATCGCGATAGTTCGTCTATGGCGCGGCTTCGAGAACGGCCGGCTTTGGCGCGACGCCTTCCGGGTGCAGTCCCTTACGCCGCTTGATCGGCACCGGCAGCACATAAATTACGGATGACGCATCGTCTCCACGGGCCATCCGGATAATGAGCCGTGTCGCCAGCTCGCCCGCGCGCCGGAAATCCGGATCGGTGGTCGTAAAGGGCGGATTAAAGAATCGCCCCTCGTTCACGTTATCGAAGCCGATCACCGTCAACTGCTGCGGGATCCGAAAGCCAAGCGATTGGGCGGATTGAATCGCTCGAATTGCAGCGCGATCTTCCACCGCGATGACGGCCGAAGCCCGCGATTCGCGGCCGGCCCAGCGATCCAAACAAACCGGCACGTCCTCCTCCTCATTGCTTAACCGCACATCCCAGATGTCCTCCGGCTCGACCGCGTACCCCGCCGATTGTAGGGCATCCTCGTAGCCACGGCGGCGTTCCATATTGGAGTAGTGCATCCAGGCGCCGTTCTGACTGGTATCCATAAAGGCGATACGCCGGTGCCCCTCGGCCAGCAACATCTCGGTGATATCGAAGGCGGCCTGGTAGTTGTCAAACACGATCTGAGGGCGGCGCTGGAAGGGAAACGCCATATCCACCAAAACGATCGGAAAGTCGGGAAACTCCCGTTGCAGGTAGTCATTTTCGAGTTTTTCTTTTGTGCGGGTAACCGGAAACAGAACGATGCCGGTGCAGCCGGCCTGCACGAGGCGGTGGATATGTTGCCGTTCCGTCTCGTAATTGGTGTTGGAGGCGGCCAGTATCACGTGGCTGTTATGAATCCGGGCGACCCGTTCCACTCCCTGATAGAGCCGAACTAAAATCTCATTGGTGATTTCGTTCGGAGTTACCAAGCCGATCAACCGGGAGCCGTTCGACGCGGAGCTGGCCTCCGAATGGCTGGCGATATAGCAACCGCTGCCACGTCGGCGTTCGATCCTGCCCTGCTCCTCGAGGAGGCTGAGGGCCTGAACGATGGTGCCGCGGGAGGCGTTGTACTGGATTTCGCACTGCTTGACGGTCGGCAGACGATCACCGGGACGCGCATCATCCCGCATAATGTACTCCTCGCACAATCGTTGCGCGATCCGGCTTGGTAGAGAGTGGTTTCCGTTTTTGGTCATCTTTTTATCCGCTGAAAATGAAAAAGTAGTTGGAACTCTCTAGATTATAACGATCATATCTGTGGGTGTCAAGCAAAATAAAGCCAGTTTTCCGAATTATTTCAGCAAGTGTTCAGAATTAAATGAGGAGAAAGAGCTCAGATATGTAGGAAAGATTTGTGGCAGCTTTGGTTGTCCCCCCGCCCCAGATCTCCCTCAGAGGGTGTAGGGGCGACCCTACGTGATCGCCTGATTTTCAGCCGCCGCGAAAGGATGGCTGCGATTTAAGCGACAAGATGCTTCGGAGGACGCAATCATGGCAACCCCTGAATCACACAAATCCCGGTTCAGACGAAAAGGTTCAATTCGGTGGGGATGATGTTTGCTCGACCCCACCCCGCCCCTCCCCGTCAACGGGGAGGGAGTTCCTTCCCCCGTTGACGGGGGAAGGCTAGGATGGGGGCGTTAGGTTATTACCGCCGGTTGCCACATTCATCATAAAGACAGCATCAGCGGTGACAAATTAGTTGATCAATTTATTAAAGTTTGATCGAATTGGCACAAATATTGCAATAGTCATATTCGTAGTCTCTAGTTCCTACAAATGCTAATTTCCGGTTATCTATCTATAATCCAAATGAGCAGTAAGAAGGAGGCTCAAGTGAAATTCAGAGCGTTGGGGTTGGCGGTTGTCAGCCTATTGTTCGTCTTTTCAGTGTGTCGTCCTGCTTCAGCCCAGGTGTCAGTTGTAACCAGCTTGGGGTCGTTGAGCTCTAACGATCAAGTGGACTGGAGCCAGTTTGGAGATGGCTATGTCTCGTTCCCCCCGATTTCATTTACATCGAATGGATCGCTTCCCGGCGTCATTTCTGAGACCGGGGATAGCCCCGTACTATCTGTCTTGCAACAGGGTGTGGATTGGACTGGCAACTTCCCTAACAACGACACCGTTATGTGGACCGGACTTGGTAGCAATGTAATGCAGATATCGTTGAACTCGCCGGTAAAAGGTATTGGAACCTACATTGATAGCGATTTCTATGGTCCCGATATCTACACCGCACAAATTCAGGCGTTTGACTCCAGTAATACACTGCTTGGCACCTTCATGGCAAGCGGCCCGGCCGATAGCCCCGCCCTCTTCCTGGGGGTGACCAGCACAACCCCTGATATCAGCAGCATCACCTACACCACCACCGCCGGCCCAAATGCGGGCGATTTTGCCGTTGACTCACTGTTCTTAACCACCAGCAGCGTTACGCCTCCTCCTCCTCCGGCTGTACCGGAGCCCGGCACGCTGGCGCTGCTGATAG
Source organism: bacterium (assembly GCA_021842405.1). Taxonomy (GTDB): domain Bacteria; phylum Armatimonadota; class Chthonomonadetes; order Chthonomonadales; family JAMCWF01; genus JAMCWF01. The sequence continues at coordinate 14,931 of JAKBZR010000038.1, read as the reverse complement.
GCGTTGGATTGCCGGGTCTGGGGCTGATCTTCCCTCGGCGCCGCCTGGTTAAATCCTACTTCACCATCCTCTGCGCGGTTGCGGTTGGCATGATGGCTTTGTGTCCCGCCGTAGTTCAGGCGGTTGCAGTGCAAGCGCCGATTACACTGAATATCCATTCTCCCTTGGTGATCGGCGGTCATCCGGTGAGCGCCACCGTGACCATCAATAGTCCCGCCCCATCCGGAGGCACAACGATCTCGCTGTCCAGCGACAAGCAGGAGATTGCGAACGGGCCGTCGAGCCTCGTCATCCCGGCAGGGCAAACCAGCAGTACGCCATTCACCATTACGACCTACCTGGTGAATCTGATGGTTCTCGTGCATATAACCGCCAACGACAACGCAGGCCACACCGCCACGGCATTGCTGCGGGTCTTTCCCGGACCGCGCATCGGCGGTGGCGGGGGATACGGAGGCTTGCAGGCCTACAGCCCGTGGCCCGATGTGGGCGCCAACGGATTTCACAACGGACGCAGCGTCGGCAGTGGCGCGATCGGGGTGGAGAAATGGAGAGTGTATACGCACGGCAGTGACTTTTCCCAAGCGGCGATTGCGAGGGATGGCACCATCTATGCGGGTACGGACGGCGGATTATACGCCCTCAATCCGGATGGCACAATAAAGTGGGTTGAAAATAATGGGTATAGATGGTCTTCATCCCCAGCGATCGGAACGGACGGAACCATCTACGCGTCATCAGGTAATCACCTTCTTTACGCTATCTATCCCAATGGCGCCGTGAAATGGACTTTTGATCCAGTCGCCGATGGAAATGATGGGGATGGATCAGAGACACCCGTAATCGGTGCGGACGGAACCATCTACATAGGTGGCGGAGCTTATGACCACTATCTATTCGCCATAAACCCCGACGGCAGCCAGAAATGGGTTTTTGGTCCGTCGCCGAATATGGATGCTGGAGGTATGAGCACTCCGGCGATCGGTGCGGATGGAACCATTTACGATACAAATACGTGGGACTTCTTCGCCGTCACCCCCGCCGGCGTCTTGAAATGGTTTATAAAGCCTTCTCCTGGTGGTGCCTATTTCTCTTCCCCGTCAATTGGTAATGACGGCACCATCTATGTGGACTCCAGCCTCGGACCCAACAGTGGTGCAAATACTCTCTATGCCTACAATCCTGACGGGAGCCAAAAGTGGAATTTCCTGACAAATGTCTCCCCGTATGGCGCCAATAACGTATCTCCCGCAATTGGCGCGGACGGAACCGTTTATGAAGCGGTGGATGGCGGCTACCTCTACGCCATCAACCCCGCTGATGGCAGCCAGGAGTGGGATATCCAACTTTCCAGTTCCCAAAATGTAGCCTCACCGCCTATAATTGGTGGGGACGGCACCATCTATGTATATACCGAAAATGGCTACGTCAACGCCGTCAGCCCGTATGGCATACTGAACTGGACCTATTACGTTGGCACCCTATCCGGTAACTCCGCAAACACATCAATTGGCGCGGATGGCACCATCTACGTTGGAGGCACGGGGAGCGTGCCAGGATTCGAGGGTTTATTCGCTATCAAGTAGCCGCATTTAGAGGGATTCGCCACCCTTCCGGTCGCACTTATGCCGGAAGGGTGGCGGAGCTTTTTGGCGCTATGCCGCGCATATCGTTGTTTCCCTGGTTGGTCCAGCCCTTGTGGTCGTCGGCACGATCATCGCGTCAATTTACGTTGGCTATCGCCCTCAGGTCAACCGGATAGAAGTCCCGCTCATCCACCTCGATGGGGCCGGCGGCCGCCAATGACGCCAGCGAAGCGGCCAGGAATTTACGACGAGAAATATGGGTTAAGCGATTTTCAGCCATCGGTTGGTCCTTTTCTTTAGCAATTAGTTGGGCTTCCACAATCCTATTAGAATGCAGCCGGCAGCATAAATCAATCCCCTTTTACGCACCTCACTCATCAATCCACTGGAAGGGGAAACCGAGGTTTATAGTGGCAACCAACCGGTTGCCACTATCTTTCGTCAATTGCCTAACCTGCCGAATTTATTGGCTTTGTGACGAGGAGGCAATCTCAATTTAAGATTACTCGGTCGCTTAGACTGTATCATGCTTTTATTTGAAGGGAGCATTTTTACAAAAACCACCTTGATGATGCTCTTCCCGTTGCAACGGATACCTTCCCAGGTTGTCTCACCTATATAACCATAGATTCCCCAAACGCTGCAGACACCTCGTATATGCTCCCGTATCGGTGCTCCAATGATACATAATGCAGTATTGGGCTTGAGCGCGTATTTATCCCGAAAATTCGGTTGTGCCATGCATCTAATCAGCTTACCTGTCTTGATGCCTTCATTCTTAAATAAAGCTTCCTTTCCAGCATCACCCAGGTACCGGTTACCGCCGATAGCACCCCATGTTTGAACTGTCGAGATCAGAAACGGTGTATTCGGTGCATTCGTAGAGCGTGGCATCTGATATTCTTGTTTACTATCAGTGCCATTCATACATAAGGGTACATAATATGGCCAGTCCCTTCCTGGTCGGTTGAGATTGTAAGAAAACGGGTGGGGATGTTTTTCAACTGAAGTGACACGAAAATCTTCATATTTCGAATGAAACCGAACGTAAAAATTAGCGCTCGCCTCAGCGCCAGTTTTGCGGTTTAATATCTTCAAATAGATATGATCCTGCATCGAGCTCGATACCGGTGGATTGGTATAGCTCACCTCAAACTGGCGATTATCAGCCTGCGCAATGCTGCCTTTTTGCGACCGACCGGTGAGTGAGCTATACCAGTAGATTTCGGAGCCTTTCGGCCATATAAGAGTGGAGAACATAGAATACATTATTGATATTTCTGGTTGTTTTGTGGTTAGATAATCATAGTAGGCTGATAGAGGGTTGGTGCGGTAAGGTAGTTTTAACGGCCGCGGAATCAGGAGGTCGGCGTACCTCAGAGCAGTCAGTTGTCTCCAATCATTGGCCAACTTGATTGGATTGCCGTTTCGGTCTAACCGTCGGCGATAGGTTGGAAAATAATAATCCATAGTAATAGCCGCCGGTATTGATTTCGCTTTAATTCGAGGCACTTCTCCGGGGTGGTGAGCGAGGGGATTATTTTGCGTTAAATTCCCATGTTGTAGTCTCCAAGTTTCGATTTCCCTTTGTTGGGACTTTAATAACTCCGAACGCCTTTGTTGATCCGACTGGAAGTTTTTTGATTTACGTTGATTTAGGTATAGAGCTACCGCAATCACACACAGCAATATTCCGATGATACTAATCTGCATTCTTCGACTCATCATTAAGCCTTCCTTATTTTTTGTGGGTATCATCTCCGCCTTTCGTTTCGGTGATCCGCAATCCGCGTAAAACCCGCAAATCATTCGATTGCAGTCGAGCCTGGAACTGCCATAGCCCGCCAGCCTGGTCAACCTTGACTAGAAAATGGTTCCAGCCTTTTTTCAACGGCAGATGGTCGCACCGTTGCGAATCGGGCGTTAGCGGGTGAACCCCTCGATCCTGGAAAATCAGCTTCCCGTTCAACCAGATTTGATCCCCATCGTCGGAGCCGGCCAGCAGATTGATTTCCGGCGGGTTCGGCGATGCCAGCAGTTGATCTAGCGCGAACGGACAGTAGACCCAGAAACTCAGGTAAGCGGCGCAATAGGTGCCGGCGGGCTGCATGGGAAGTAGATCGAACAGATTGTCCGAGGTAACCTGAATGGAGTGCCACTGCAGGTTGCCGACCTTCTCGTCCGGCGCTGGATTAACGTTTGCTTCGCCGCTCAGGTAATCGGTATCCAACGCCGCCTCAAAGCTGGGCGCCGGGAAGCCGCCGATCGCCAACGCTCGGTAAACCAGCCCCGGTATGCCGCTTTCACCCGGTTTTTGAGGCAGCAACGCCACACCCAGGTTTCCCATCAATTCGCGCAATAGATGCAGCCGGCGCGAGGTGAAAAGGTGAGTTTGAATTGAGCAGAGCAAAATGGCGCCCTTTCCCCGTTTCACGTTGAGCAGCGCGGCGCCGCTGGGCTTGGACTCCCGCTCGGATCGGAGCACGCTGGCCGTCTTGATATTCTCCGGGCGATCGTTCCAACGTCGCCAATCCGCCTTACAGGCAGTCAGCAATATTTGGCCTCGTTTGAGGATCGGGCCGCCCATTCCATTACTCAAAATCAGTCCGGCGCTGGCATCACCGCCGAAGTAGAGATCACCGAGCGGTATTGAAGTGGTTACCGGATTATTTCCGACGGTCACCAGCGAGATAGCCTGGCGGCCGGTCAGTTGCACCGGAGCCGGCAAAAGGGCGTTCAGCGCGGCGAGATTCGACTGATCGAACCCCCAGATCAGCACCTTGCCACCATGCGCGATCGTGGCTTGAAACGCCGACTTGACCTCGGCGAGGGTGGCTTGACTGAGCATTTTGCCCTCAACCACCAGCATCCGGACCGGGACGCCGGTTCCTCTTTCGATCTGAAGCGGAACGCCGGCACTCTGGAGGCAGTAGAAGAGCGCCCCGCCCGGATCGCCCAGAAAACCGACGTGGCGAACGGGATCTGAATAGTGGGGCGGATTCGGGCGCACTGTAACCCATTTGTGATCCCATTTGCAAGGAAGCGGGCCGGTCGGCGCGTAAGCGGCCTGCACCGCCTTGAAAAGCGGCCACGGCTTGAAGAGCGGCAGGCTGGGATCATAACCGGGATTTAAGGTGGTGCAGTAGGTGCCGAGCCGCTCCGGCTGCATTCCGGGTACGCCCGAAACGAACTTCCCGAAAAGGATGCCGTCCTTGAGGGTGGGTGGCTTTTTGGTATTGGGAAGCCCCAGTGCCAGCGGCTGCAATCCGTACCAGACCGTATTGAAAATGCAGCCGTAGGCGGCTCCGTAGGCCCTTTCCGCCTTGATCAATCCGTAGTCCTCGATTGCAATTCCATCCATTCGACCCTTTACGTTTCGATAGGCGACATCGCCGGCCCAGTGTGCGGCTTGAGCCGGAGTGGCGTAGTAGGCGCTGCCCGCTTCACCTTCCGCCCAGGGACGCTTATGCTGGGCAAGCTGCTTAAACGTGCTGGGATCGCCGTAGTGGTTGCTGATGATCGGCAGGCGGCCGTTCATATCTTGATCGCCGTCGCTGGAGACCCAAGAGCGGGTTGGATCGAGTTTCTTGATTTGATCGGCGAGGTCGGCAATCCGATCATCCACCCTGTTCACCATATCGGCCGGCGCATTGTCAACTCCCAGTGCCGGATTGATCTCGTTCGCTACGCTCCAGCCGAACACGCACGGATGGTTCCGATCGCGGCGCACCAGACCGACCACATCGCGGTGAAAACGCCGCCAGATATCAGGTGCATTGTAATTGAAGGAGCAGTGGCTGGCCCAGATGCCGCTCTCATCCAGCACACAGATTCCCATTTCATCCGCCATATCCAGGAAAAAGCGGGGATAAGGCTCGGCGTGGAGCCGCACCGCATCCCCATGCGCCTCCTTCAGCATACGAAACCATGCCCAGGCGTAGCGGCGGGTCATCTCCGGCACCCCCATAAAGTGCCAAGCGTCGCCGAGCAACTGGATCGGCTTTCCATTCAACCGCAGATGTCTCCCCTGAATAGTGAACTGCCGCCACCCGAAACGGACGTATTTGCGGTCAATGATGCGATTATTTCGCTTCAATTGGAGGATCAGACCGTACAGATTGGGCGCCGACGGGGACCACAAGGCAAGCCTTCGGTTGACCGGCTCTGAGATCTCGATCACCGATTGCTGATTGGGCGCAACGGTCAGCTTTCGGCTTGAAAAACGGAGGGCTTTACGTGAGGCGAGTCGCCAGCGCGGGTCCGGTGCTGCAATAACGCTTTTACCGGCTAACGAGATCCACCGACGCGCCGAGCCGCTGAGCGAAACGGTGGCCGGGCTCGTGGTGTCATTTCGAACCCTTAGACGGACAACCAGCCGATTTTGATCCACCTGAGGCTCGATTTGAACACGGCTGACCCGGATCGGCGGCAACCCCTCAAGGAACACATCCTGCCAAATACCGACGATGTGGATGCCCCAAAAGGAGCCGGTCGGAAAGGTGTAGCCGCCATATCGCCCTGAAATATCGAAGAGGTCGGCGCGGCGCACGCCGACCAGCAGCTCATTGTTGCGATGCCAGTGGATGTATCGGGTGATATCAGCCTGAAATGGCAGAAAAATATCGAAATGGTGGATGACCTCCTTCCCATTGACCAGCACCTCACATGACCCCGCCACCGCTTCAAAATGCAGGATGATGCGCCGGCCCCGCCAACCGGGCGGGATCCGGAAATCGCGCTGCAGCCACCCCATCGCCGCATGATCCCATGAAGCGGGATAGCTGGGAAAGCAGCGGAAATCGCCGCCATCTCCCTGTGAGAAGGAGTTGACGTTCCATGGGGAGGGAATTCGGATTGGGGTTGGACTCCAGCCGTCGGGGGTCGGCGGTGGCAGCGCAGGTGCGCCGTGGCCGGCTTGAAACCCGGTCGGCAGCGATACCGGCTGGAATCGCCAGAGACCGTTTAAGCAGATTTCGGACCGATAGGGCTGTTCCGTCCGTAAAACCAGCCCTTGCTGAGGAGCAAATCGGTGCTTAAACAAAATGCCGGCCAGCGCGGGGGGTGGAACGGCCAACGTAAAGATCAATGCGAAGCCCAAAAGCAGACCGATGAACCGAAACATTTTCATGGAATTGTAATCTCTCAATATTTTTCAATTTTGATTGATTATTCAGCGTGTGGCCGGATTTTCCTGCTCCAATACCCTTTCGAATCCGAATTAAGTTAGGTTGCGATAGGTTTTTATCAAACTGAATTGGTTTGAAAATTCGTTCATTGGATAAGAGAAAAGTGGGTTGAATTGGCCGGACGGCCATGATATACTCTCCCTATCCAACGAGCAGAAACTCCCAAGCGGTTGATCGCTCGCAATTCATTCTACGGAAATAGCCCAATGCCAGACGAAGAGAGCACATCCTTTACCTTCATTGATAAGCGGCAGGAAACCTCCACTACCGAAGCGGATGAGGTTGATGTCCAGCAAGCGGAGACCGCAACGCCCCAGGAGACGGAGCAAAAAGAGCCGGAAGAGGCAGGCGAGGACGACAAGCAGACCATTACAGTACAGGATGTCATCCTCAGTAACATCGAGCTGCTTTTTCAAGTTGCTTGGCGGGATATGGGTTTGGTAGCCGATCCGGCGACCGGTTTGGTGCTGGAGCGGAAAGAGGATGCCAAGTTGGCCATTGATGCGATGTCGGAGCTGCTTCGCCTGATCGAGCCTCGATTGGATGACGAAACGCGGCGTGAGGTAAGGCGGATTATCGCGACCGCGCAGGCCAACTACCTTGAGAAGTTGACGAGTCCGCTGCCCGGCGATGTCAAGCGCTAAAAGCCTTAAAACGGATCACACGATTGTGCATTTCCACCGATGTAATCGCCAGGCCGGAACGATTCAAGGCATTAACCCATCGGTCGGTACCGAGTAGTACGAATTGGGGAGTAGAGATGATTCGCATTGGCATATCGCAACCGTTTTCCGGGCGATTGCGATCTCGATGGTTTGGGGAACGGCTCTATCCGCTGCGCGACGCGGAAAAGAGGGAAGCAACCGACCCATTTGAGATGCTTGATTTGACGCTGCTGAATGATCTGGCAAATTGCCGATCGGCCGATGCAAGTCAAGCGGATGCCAAGACGCGGCTTGAGGGGGCGCTCCAGCGATTGGATCAGTTTGAAGACCGTTTTGATGAGCTGGTTGATATCCTGTGCGCGGCCGCTCGTTTCGGCATTACCGATTCGCTGCGGGCTGATTTCGCAATATGCCACCGCCGTCTTGCCGTCTGCTATCCCACCGTAGAGGGAATCTTAACCCCCTATTTCACGGATACCAATCGCGAATCGCCGTTTCAGCGGATAGTGGACGGCGCATCGCTGGATGAGATGCTGGAAGATTTATGCTTGGTAGAAACCTGCATCTCCGCCCGAAATGCGCTGGACGAGTGCCGCGCCGTTATCAACCTGTTCCAGGATTCTCAATCGTAACCGCTTCCCAGTCCGTTTTAGTAAGCGTCGAGCAGTCCTGTTAAAGGAGGTTTCAGCCGGTGACTCAGCTTGATGCCCTCGTTCTAGCCGGCGGAAGATGCTCGGATGAATTGCAGGCGGTAACCGGCTGCCGGCATCGCGCCCTCATCCCCTATAAGGATCTCCCGTTTTTAGCCCATGGTTTGAGTTCGCTCCGCAATTGTAACCGTGTCGCTCGAATTGCAGTGGTGGGGCCGAACGCGCTTACGGATCACCCGGCCGTCGCCGGCAAAGCCGACATTTTTGTCGAGGAGCAGGATACCATCGAGGCCAATCTGTTGGCCGGCGTTGCCGCTCTGAGGTCGGAGAACCGATTCATCATCACCGCATCCGATAATCCTTTAGTTACCGGTTCCGCAATGGCCGACTTTATAGATCGCATTCCAAAGGATGCGGCCGCGGCTTACCCGTATTTACGCTATTCCGAGTTTTTGAAGCGTTTCCCCGGCGCGGATAACATCCCGGTGCACCTGAGCGATGGAACCTTTATCGGCGGCAACTGCGTGGTTATTGAGGCCAAGCACTTCAGCGATTTGGAGCGCACCGTAAGTCATGTCTTGTCCGCGCGAAAAAGTCTACTGAGAATGGCGCTGCTGCTGGGGCCGTACTTTGCCATCCGACTGCAGCTTAAACGAGCCTCCAGCCGCGACGCGGAGCGGCGCGCCAGTAAAATTCTCGGTCTTCCGTTCCACTTGGTACCCGATTGCGACCCCACTTTCGCCATTGATATTGATGAGCCATCGGATTTTCAGTACCTGTGCGAGTGGACAGAGAAGTTCGCAACCTGAGCGGAGTAATATAATCTTATTTCAATGATACTGAATCAAGCTGAACAGTGAAAACGCCATGCGTGAATTGACTTCCTGAGATATTGAATCGCACTACTTCTTTAACCGGCAAACCGATTTCTGGTGCAAAATACCAATTGTCAGATGTCAATTCCAAACCTGACTCTCCATGGGGTGGGTCAACATTCCCTCTCCAACATTGAAGAGTAATCCCTTTGATTTTTATATATTTTGTACCATTAATAATTACATCGAACAAATCTCGTCGGTGAATTCGCATATACCGATAGAGGCCAGCGCCTTTTAATATCCAACTGAATAGAGAAGCGGCCGGAAATTCAGTATCGTCTTCCCATTTACCAGGCATCAATGGCGCTAAAATTGTATTATTATCAGCGGCATGTTCCTCTACTAAGGTAACATTGCCTTGATCATCTTGTTTGAAATACATAAGATTGGCCAGATCAATCTTACTATCATAAGTTTTCCCTTTCAATGTAACCAGGAAAGCGTGATTTGAAGGCGAATTTGACGCCGCCTTTACGACCTTGATCCCGACCGTATACCACTGTTTTGTGACACCTTCCCTGGTGAAATACTGCGTCCTTATCGGATAATAGAAAGCCGTGCATACCTGATAAGTCCAGCGATCTCTGGTTTTAAAAGTGATAAGGTGACTGGCCAATGGCATTACTCTGGGATTTGATTTCATATCAAAAGCCCAAACGGGGTTTCCGATACAACTTAATAAAGAGTACAGCGTTATCTGCAAGATAAGCAACCAAACACTTCTTTGATTCATTTGATTACCTCCGCTTTATTGGTATCATCTTATCTCTATACAATTTACCAAACTATCCACCATGGCCACGGCAGCACTGTAAGGGTCGTTTTTTCCGTGCTCAAGCCGTAGCTCGCGGTGATCGTTACCTGAGTGGAATCTGCCACGAAACCGGTTGGAATTGAGAAAGTAGCTGAGCCCTGGCCACCCGGAATTGTCACACTTGACGGAACAGAAGCAATGCTAGGATCGCTTGAGGTTAATGTGATTGTAGCACCTCCCAACGGCGCCGGCCCCGGCAAATTAACCGTGCCGGTCGCCGCAAAAAGGCTCATCTCATCGGAAGGATTAACCGATAGACTCGAAATCGGCGCCCATACTGTTAGGCTGCTAGAGCCGGAATTATCAAGATACGACCCCGTTATATTGACACTGGTTGTCGTGTTAAAGGGCTCCGTCGTAATCGTAAAGGATGCACTGGTTTGCCCAGCCGGAATTGTAACCGTGGCCGGCACAGTAGCTGATGCAGGAGTGTCGCTCGATAAATTTATTACCGCACCCCCGTTAGGCGCCGCTGGTTGAATTGAAACGGAGCCGGTCGCCGCAGTACCCTGAAGCACGTTAGTGGGAGTAACCGAAGTAGTAACCTGGTAGTCCAACACAACCTGACCCCACCAGGTTCCCCAAAGATCGTCACCACTAAAAATATCCGGAGACGCGGCATACTCTTGAATTGTCCAGAAGTCGGTATCGTTGGTCGGATCTACCACCGTGGCGCTATAATCACCCCATCGGTTTTTATTATGACCGAATGTTTTATAGTAAGGCGCCTCTCCGGATTTTAGCACGGTTGGTAATTCCATTGTATCGGGCGGGTCGCCGGCGAGGTGCAAGGAATATCCGGCGCCGGCATATTGGGTTGATGAAAATATAGAATATCCAACCAAAACATCATTGTTTTGATTGACCGCGATACTTGGATAGGCGTAGTAGTAAAGATTGGAAGGATCGTCAATCCGCCCAAACTGATCTACAGTACCGATTGGAGATATCTGCCACCACTGGACTGAGGATCGAGTTGGAAAGTCTGCCGGTAAAAATACGGTTTGGGCCGCCCAAATCGAGCCGTTTCGATAAACACAGCTTGATATTCTTGAATCATTGGTTTCAATCCCATAGATTGAACCCAATTGGGGCGCGAAATTGTCGTAGGTACGATCATTCCACGGAGCTAAAACTGATGGATCGGATGAATCGGCGGTCCAAACAGGATAATCGGGTGTCCCGGTAATCGTGCTCATTTGCAGCATCCCTACCCCGTAACTATCTCCGCTTTCATTTTCTAATAAATATTCGGTTGAAATATTGTTATCGTAGGTTACCGCAGGACAGATGGAGGACCCAGATTGATCGTAGAATTTTGAATAAGATGCGCTTTCGCCTAACATCATTTCTGATTTATCAAAGGTTAAAATTTCAGAGCCATAATTCTGATTTGTGTTTATATCAAATAAATTAGCAGTTACCACAATCCAGTTCTTATTGAAACCAACCATCGGGAAATCTTTCCAGTATTCATAATAGGAATACTGGGGAGTATATTCGTATATATTCCAGTTTCCGGTAAAATCATCGGTCTGAGATACCGCAATCAGTAAAGATGAAGTTATGCTATTGGGATTAGCGCCCACTATAAAGATCCAACGTCCATCATAGGGGTCATAAGTAAGTCTGGGGTCAAAAACTTCGGTGATCCCGGGTACCGATGATGACCAAAAATCTTGTAGGTTTAGCCAAGAATCAACGATTTGACCATTTCGATCCTGGACTTGAATTTGAGAATTGAGAGTGGTTACCACCTGATTTGGGCTTACAGCGCCCATTGTATCAGGTGGAATCATAGTATCATTGTCTAATAGCGCTTCAAAACTGGTAGCGGTTCCCGGTGATTGTGGAGGCTGCCAGGCTCTGGTACTTGATGGGATGAATGGCCGTTGTGGCTTTCCCGCTAAGAGGTAACATATATGGTTATAATTCCGAAGCGGCAACGGATCGGGGGCAACCCAGTGGTGCGAGGGTGCTTGCGGCATACTCCGTTCTTGGCGAGCTAACGCAGCAAAATTGACCACAGCGCGCAGCAAAATTTTCCCTCGCATAGGAGAAAGTTGCATAACCGCTGATGCGGAAATCCCATCCAAAACCAAAATGCCGATAAGCGTAGGCGCAAAAAACTTGCGGTAATGACACCTCATTTCTTCATACCTCTTTGGAACCCTTAATTCAATGGAACGTTGGTCGAAGCCAGCTCTCCGGAATAGGTTATCGTGTTACCTAAATCATCGGTTCGCTTTTCATCTATCTTTACCGGCGCTCCCAGTTTCGATACTATTGCTATTGTTGCTGACGTGTTTCCATTGCGGGAGTCTAATTCATTCTCAGTGACATTCCAGGCCGAAAACGTTCCAGTCGGGGTTGAAATCTGCTCGGTTCCGGTTACCTTCTCTGTAGTTTGATCGGTATCGCCATTTGAGAATGCGATGTCGGTTGTAAACGAGGTGGCGCTATTCCAATTTCCTGGGAAAATCAAGCCGGGAGTATTTGCCGTACGAAGCGAGCCGCCGGCGCCACCGTTATCAGCCACCTCCATCACATCCCGGTTATTCGGGTCTTGTGAGAAATAGGTGATATCAGGACCTATGGTAATAGTCTGACTGGGGAGCGTTAAGGTCATTGTTAAGGAAATTCCTTCCATTGTAGGCGGCAGACCGGTGCCCTGTTGTGCCAATACGATGGTGCGGGCGAGTGTGAAGGTGAAATTACTCGTTTGGCCGCTACTGGTGGTGAAAGTTCCATTACCGGTGTAATTCCAGGTATCGCCGACTTGGAGTAATCTTGTAGTGCCGATGACTGTAACAGTGGCTTCTGCAATTTTGGTTGGATCGGCTTGACTTGTTGCTACAACATGATAGATACCGGTGGTATAAGGCGCCGTGTAGACCCCTAAACTATTGATGGTACCACCGGATGCACCCTCTTTTACGCTCCAGGTGACGGCGGTATTAGTGGAACCTGCGATGGTCGCGGTAAACGCTTGAGTGCTTCCCACAGCGATGGCGGCGGTTGATGGGTTAATAATTACTGATACGCTGGGGCCTCCACCACCTCCACCGCATCCATCTAGTAATGCTGCAAACATAGCAAACATTACAAACTGAAGAAGGAGACGAATATATTTAATTGGAAAAAATTGATTAATTGGTAGTTTGTGTACGGTTAGTTGCATTAATTGCGACCATCCTCCATATAATGGATTGAAAAACCAAGTAGTGAATTTAACTCATCAGTACTGCGCCGATTTACTGCATAATTACCATTACCACCACTATGATAACGGGCTCATGCTCGTTTGTCAACCGCGGAAAGAGTTTAGTTCTGCGGGAATGATTTTCGTTCGCCCCCCACCCCAACCCTCCCCCACGAGGGGGGAGGGCGTCACCCATTTCCTCCCGCTTCCGATTCCCCCTCTCCGAGTTCGGAGAGGGGGTTAGGGGGTGAGGTGATTTACCTGTTCACTTTTTATTTTCCGCAAAACTAAATTCATTCCAACCGCGACCGTGCGGCCAATCCACTCCACCACCCCCCCAATCTCCGCTTGCATCGCCGAAAAGCGGGCGGCGGATAGTACTAAAGTACCAATAAAATAGTACAAAAGTAGCTTAAAACTTAAGTAGGATAGTTTTATCCTAATTGGTGGGTACTATTTGGATGGCGGCGGGCGGGCGATGCGCCGGTCGCTACCAAGTCAGCGGGGCGCTCCTCATCACTGGGCTGCTGGTGGTGGTCGTGCGGCTCTTCATTGACCCCTATGAAAACAACGGTATCACCCTGAAGGCGGATATCACGTTCATTGCCCTGTTGCTGCTGGTTGCCGGAAGCGGCTTCGTCTACATTGCGCTGCTCTCCTGGGTTATCACCTTCGTTGGGCTGATCCGCAGCCTGATCGGTTCGGCGAGGGGCAGAAGGCTTCCCACCGAATAAAGCGCGCTACCGATCGCGGCGGCGCCTTCTCGTGATGAGCACCAGCATCCTTTGAATATCAGTGGTGGGCAGATCGAACTTCACCGTTTTCATTATTTCACCGCCTGCCTGCTGGATCGCCTTTTCCGAATTTCTCAGTTCATCCTGCGTGCGGGCGGTGGAGGATTTCATGGCGATGGCGATACCGTCCGGTTTGAGAAACGGGAGCATCCAGCCGCAAAGGCGATCCAATGGGGCCACCGCCCGGGCAGCCACCACGTCATAGCCGTAACGGTGACCGTCCAGCCGAGCGGCCTCTTCGGCGCGGAACGGTAATATGGAGATACGGGACAGCTCCAGCGCGCTCATCGCTTGGGTTAAGAAACGCGCTTTCTTTTGGGTCGCTTCCAACAGGGTGACATCCAGATCATAGCCGGCAATGACCAGTGGTATTCCGGGAAAGCCGGCGCCGGAACCCAGATCGAGCAGCCGAAGCGGCCGCTTTTGAGGGAGAAAGCTCATCAGGCTCAGCGAATCGAGGAAATGAAGCGGCACGAAATCCTCCGATGCGATGCGAGTGAGGTTGAGGCGCTGGTTCCATTCAATGACCAGGTCTCGATAATGGCGAAATTGCTGAACTTGTTCCGGGCTAAGTGAAATGCCTAAATCGCCGGCTCCGGCAACGAACCGCTTGGCATCGTGGTCAAACTCATCATCATTCATCGTCATCTCATAACTGTTGATTTGTATTCAGAAAAGGATACAATGGGTGGTAACCGATAAAACGCCGGATTTGAACTGGATGAGTATCTTATTACTCCAGCAATGTTATACGTGATCAGCCTGACCTCACTGCTCCTGCCTGTCGTCTTCGTCCACCGCGAACCATTGGCAGCGTCTCTATGATTTCAACGCACCGGCTGTATGGGGCACGGCATGCCATTCCCCAATGCATTCTCTCCAAATTGATCTACCCCCATTTAACTTTACCCAATTCCTGTCTGCGCGCTTCGCACAGGCAGGTAAGAGTTCAGTTTTACGGGAATGATTTACGACCATATTGGATGCACCCCCACCCTAACCCTCCCCCGTAAACGGGGGAGGGGATCCGGACTGGGTTTTGGCGATTACTACGTCGCACCCCATCCTTGCCTTCCACCTTAAACTTGTCCTACTCTTTTTCTCCTCGCAACCGTTCCGTGCTCCTTCCCCCTCCCAGGGGGAAGGTCGGGATGGG
>JAKBZR010000037.1 GCA_021842405.1 bacterium | reverse complement strand
CTTTCTGGATGCCCATAATGAAGACCCCAAAGTCTTTCGCTGGAAAAAGGACGCTGATACGATATTGGCCAAAGTAGGCCGCGCCAGGCAAGCATTATGTAAAGAACCGTCATGTGCACTACACTAGTGTTATGCACACTATATAGCTTGACATCAGAACGGTTGTATGGGGAGATATGGTATGAACTCAACCACCTTCCAACAACCATTTTCAAATATGTAAAGAACCGTCATGTGCACTACACTAGAACTGATGGCTTTAGTCAAACACAGCGAGCAACATTTGTTAGGGTGGGGGTCTACTTTCATCTCAACGGCCTTCTTTGGCTACTGAATTTCAATGACCATCCGTTGCTCTGCAGCCAAGCCTTCATGTTGGCGCGAAAATGACGATCGCGTGGCAGTACTCGGTCGCCTGCCGCGCGATCGCCCGAAGCGGTACCTATCGTGAAGAGGCGGCCATCTGCTCAGCCGCGCTAACGTCAATCAACCCCGCACCCAGCTCGCCAGCGAGCTGCGGGTTGGCGCCATCCACCGAATGGGCGGTTGACTTAATAATGCCGGCGACCCAACTGGGCGTTGCGGTGGGCCGAAGCGAGAGAATGGCGGCCGCCTCACCGCTCACGTAAGGCGCGGCCAGTGAGGTTCCGGAAGCAGAGGGAGCCACCACCGATATATCGCTGCCGTAGCTCGAGGCGGCGGACTTCGAGGTATCGGGATTAATGGCGGCCACTGCAATTACGCCCGGCAAGCTGGCCGGATAGGCCGGCGCGGAGGTATTGCTGTTTCCGGCCGATGCAACCACCACCACGCCCGCTCTTTCAGCCTGTGCGATAACATCCGACAGCGCCAGCGTCTTAGCGGGGGTTCCGAGGCTTAAATTGAGCACGCGGGCGCCGTGATGAATGGCGTACTCGATGCCGACTATTACGTTGGAGATACTACCGACGCCATCTGCATTCAGAACCTTGACCGGCATAATGTTCGCTGCCGGAGCAACCTGAAGCAGGATGCCGGCGACCTCGGTGCCGTGATATTGAAGGGAGTTGGTGCGCCCATCCGCCAGCGCATTGGGCGGCAACCCCGGCTCGACGACGTTAACGCCCGGGATCAATGATGGGCTGATATTGGGGTCGGCAAGGTCAATGCCGGTATCCAGAACCGCCACGGTGACGCCCGATCCGTCATCGGCATTGCCGGGTAGATTGACCAAGCTGCTGGAGGAAGGAACGGGCGGGTTGCTTGGGTTTGTATAGGCGTCGAACGAGTAAGTCCAGGTGCTGGGCGGCGTAGGTGAGGTGTCGCAGAGGGAGTAAGTCCGCGCGCTAGGCCGCGGCGTGGGCAAATAGGCGTCGAACGAGTAAGTCCAGGTGCTGGGCGGCGTAGGTGAGGTGTCGCAGAGGGAGTAAGTCCGCACGCTAGGCCGCGGCATGGGCAAATAGGCGTCGAACGAGTAAGTCCAGGTGCTGGGCGGCGTAGGTGATGTGTCGCAGAGGGAGTAAGTCCGCACACTAGGCCGCGGCATGGGCAAATAGGCGTCGAACGAGTAAGTCCAGGTGCTGGGCGGCGTAGGTGAGGTTGAATTCGCGACCACATATTTATCGGTTTCGGCGAAGGCAACCTGCGGTATGGTTCGCGCAATCTCCAGCAGCTTTAACGCGGAGGCACTATTGGTCAGAATTATTCGATAGAGGTTATCTCCACCCAAGTAATTTACCCCTATTGCCGAGCAAGAAACGGCTAACTGGTGTACGGTAGTTGGATTATCGGTTTTTACCAGTACCACGTTGGCGATATTAGTATCAGCAAACGAAGCATTGAGTGACCATCCACTCAGAATCACGATGGCAGCCGCTAACTTAACGATCGCGTTTGACTTGTGGCTGAGCCATTTCATAGCAATTTCTCCTTTTGAAATTCAAAATAACAAAGTTACGTTAACGATCGCCCACGAGCATAAATGCCGCCCAGTAATAGGGGTGCGGATAGTTCTGGCGAACCTCAAACTGGGCGAGCCTCAGCGCTTCCGCTTTTGTGAACCCCTTTGCCAGATGACCGTAAAACGATTGCATTAAGCAGGTCGTTGAAGCGTCATCGGCCGGCCATAGACTTACCGCTACCGATCGCGCTCCGGCATGCAGAAAGCCGCGGATCAATCCGATCAGCTCATCGCCGGGAGCGATCTGGCTCAAGCCGGTCTGACAGGCCGATAGAGTGACCAGGTCGGTCTGTAGAGAGAGGCCGTACAGGTCGCTCGCGATCAGCCAACCGTTGCTCAGTTGAATGCCGGAAAAGAGCGGGTTATCGTAGCGGTGAATGGCATGGGCTGCGATATGCAAGATTCGAGCGTGGGCAGCGTGCTCTTTTAAGTTTTGCAGGGAGGCATCTTCCCCCCAGTAAAGCTCGGCACGCGGAAGTTGGTGCCGGATGTACTGCACTTCATTACCCACGTTTTGGGTTTGAGCGATGGGACTGATGGCCCCCATAATTAATGCAATCCCATCGGGAGCCGGGGGGCGAGTTCGGCAAATCTGCCAGATGCTGGCGCTGGGAGCCGTGGTCATCTCCCAACGATCCACCGCCCACTGGCCGTCCATCGAAAGGGCATGGAAGGGAACCGAGTGCAACAATCCGTGCGGAACAATGATGAGTTTGTGATGTTGGATTAACGCTTCGAGCGGTCGTAGCGTTAAGTCGTATAGTTTCGACAGTGAATGGCTGACGCTGATGAGCAGATGTTTCTCATGGCGTTTCAAATACTCAGCGCCCAGATCGAATTTCTGAAGCTGGAATCGAAGGCTGATTACCGCTCGTTCGATCTCGTCCTTTTTTGCGATACGGCGGCGAACGTGCAGTCCGCCTTGATCCAACACATAGGCCAGCAGCTCGTCACCGGCGAAGTAGTATTCGATCAGAGTCTCATCCCGCATCAAGGTAGCGGAGATGCGTTCGATGACGTCCTGCTCGTTGTGCGCGGAGGTATGATTATCTTTATGCGAGATGATCTGCAACTGGCGGCGAACCCGCTCATATTCGCGTTCCAGCCGGTTAAGCTGGGTGCGGGCTAACGGCGAGGTCGTCGTTTTTCGTGAGTCGGCTGTCTCAATCTGGTGCATTTGGCGGTAACTGAGGTTAAGCCGATGGCGGAGCGTCTGCAGTTTAGCCTGTAATCGCTCGACCCCGTTCGTTGCATCGCTTCTAATCGTGGGTTGATTCAGTATCTGTTCCAAGAGAACCTGAGACTTGGCTTGCTCCACGAAAAAGAAGGAGTTGGACACCGAGTTTGGGCTATCCTCATCGAGGATCAAGGTGACGAGGTTATCGTAGGCTTCCGATTTATCATATAGATAAGCGATCTGCAGGTCTTCAGTTGGGATCAGCTCACGGGTACGATTCATCGCCGATATGGCTGCTTCCAGTTGCTTTCGTGCCAGCGCGATATGGCCGCGTCGGCGATTCCAGTAGCTCAGTGCGCAGCGCGCTCGGAACTCCAGCGAGTGCATCGCGTGATGATGGGCATCCGCAATGATCGCCTCCATCTGTTTGGTCGCATGTTTTCCACGCCGTAACTGCTCCTCGATCAAGATAAACCGGGCGCAAGCTGCCCAACCGGGCAAACGATGCCGCTGGAAGGTTCGCGCAGCGCTTATCGCATATCGAATGGAGCCGAGGTTGGCGCTTTTTCGCAGCAGGTAAGCGCGATGGAGATGGGTGCGGGCGATTTGGATCTCGTTGGACTCCAACCAGAATAGACGCTCGGAGCTTTGTAAATGATCCAACGCCTCACCGATTCGGTTTACCCCAATCAGTCCAATCGCCATGCCCAATTCCGCACGTGCGATTTCGGGCTGGATCTGCAACTTCACGAAATAAGGCAGAACCCGCTGGTATGCCTCCAGCGCTTCAGGATAGAGGTTCAGTTCCAGGTAGACTTCGGCGATGTCCATATCGCACTTCGCGACATCCTTATTCATCCCCAGTAGCTCAAACGCCGCCCTGGACCGGTTGATTGTTTGGAGCGACTGATGGTACTGGCCCATCGCGAAGTAGAGATAGGCGATATTGCCATCGGTTGCCGCCACGTTGGCGAGTTCGTTCGCTTCCTCGAATGAAGTTCGAGCCGTTTGAAGCATTTCAAGCGCATCCCCGACCCGATTGAGCGGAACCAGGCAGTTTGCGCAGCTTGCCTGCAATCGAGCGATCGCCGGACCGTCGCCCAGGTGCTGAAAAACGATGATGGCGCGCTGATAACAGTCCAGCGCCTTCGTATATTCATCCCGCTGGAAATAGAGGTTGCCCTCATTTGTTAAAACGCGAGCGGCGTCCAGCGGCGCACCCAGCTCCCGGAGATTATGCTCGAGCCGCTCGGCAAGCTGAAGGGCCTCTTCATAGCGCCCCAAACGACCCAATGAATCGACGTAGCCGATCTGGATTTGAGCGATGAGAAGCTCATCATTAGTCTCCTTTGACCAATGGATCGCTTCTTCATAAGCGGTAAGGGAATCGGAATAACGGCCGTATGCCCGCCAACAAACCGCCGTCGCGCGAGCCGCCAGCGCCTTGGCACGCGGATCGCCCAGGCGATTGGCGATTTCGGTGGCGACCTGCGCGGATCGCAGCGCCATTTCCGGATCGCGTGGCGCGGTTTGACGAGCGTCTTCGGTCAGCTTAACGACATGCTCCATCGTTGTCCACCGCTCATCCAGTAAAATACGCCTAACCTCTGGTGAGGGGATTTGAACCAATTGGCTGCAATAATCGCTGACCGAAATCGGCCGTCGAATCATCTTAAAATGACCCCGGGAACGATCACTTCAACCGGCGTTGCGAAGAGGTGAAAGTCATAGGTGCCGGAAGGGAGATTGTGAAGATGAAACTCCCCGCGGTCATCCGTTTTCACCGATATTCCGATCGGAAGCACGGTCACTTCCAGTTGGGGCGGCATCGCCTCCGAATCGAAGGGCAGCGCTTGTCCGGTTACGAGCCATTGAGCTTCGGCCCGGTTCTCGCACCATAGGTCAATGTCCATCTGTTCCGCTCGGTAGAGCAGTTGAAAGCCGGGACCGGTCTGGCCTCTGGCGGTCGCCAATTGCATCTGATCTCGGCCATCCCAAATCAACCGGGCTATAACCTCCCTTGCCGGGCTAACCCGTGGCATCGGATATTGGTCGAAAAGGGAGATGGCGCTTTCAATGAGGGCGGCGGGGGCGCGCTCCAAACGACTGCTTCGCAGCGTGTCGAAAACCCGATTCATCCAGTGCACCTCTTCGGTACACTCAGTGCAGCCCGATTCGAGATGCAATCGGGTGCGAGGAGTCACTTTTGAAGCTCCCTGTTCGACGAACGTGACGAGCTCCTCAAATGGAGTTCCACATTGTGATGGCATTTATTACCTCGCTTTCTTGGTGTATGGTTGGTTGTCTTGGACGTAAAAGTAGTATAGCCACACCTGCTTGTTTAGAGATAAAATACCCCTCCTTCCAAGCTGACGGCAACACTTGTCCGCTTAAAGTCCATTGCTACTTTAACGCAATGCGTCTAGGATTCCTGCCTCGCAACAGTCTCTTTTCAGCGTAATCGTTTTCTGAATTTCGACCCGACTTACCTTCCTTTTTGAAAGCTTACAGGTTGAATTCGTATTGCAAGCTCCCTCGTTATTACTCCGACAATGTTTTAGCGAATTATCCTAACCTCACAGATCCTGCTTGTCGTCGTCGCCCGCAACGCACCGGTCCCCTAAACCCTAAAGGTTTTGAAAACCTTTAGGGTTTCGTCCCGGCACATCCTGCCCAAGGCTTTTCTCCCACCTGCCTGCCGAGCTGTCCTCCTCGTAATTAACCTGCATCCCTGGCTCCTGCCGGTTGACTTCACTCGCAAGCCGGTATAAGCGGAACTTATGCGTTATTATATTGCCGAATTAATATTGAAGAGCGCTTACTGACCGGCGCTCACCCACGAACTCTCACCACAGCTCTTGCTTGCGGAGTGAGCGCTGGTCAATTCAGCCGCTAGCAGCCGAGACGATTGCCCGTCACTTCGGCTGAACAACCCCTTCATGTATAAAGAGTGTCTGAGTAAGCTGAAAAGTACACTAAAAGCCGATTGAAATTAAAATTTTTTTCAGAGATTTGAGACAGCGAGCACGGATGGGACCGACACTGTTGATCGGCATGTGCATATAGAGGGCGACTTCGGTGTAGGAAGGGGTCGCCTCCGGGGTGTAGAGGTATGAGAGAAGTTTTCGGCAGCGCTCCTTTAGCAGATCGAGCCCCCGTTGCACCAGGAAGCGGCTTTCGATGCGGAGTAGATCCTCATCAAGGTCTCCGAGTATTTCTTCGCTAACCATCATTGGAATTGAGCTCTCCACTGAGGCGGCCGAAACTTCACTGAAAAGAAAGCTGCGTTTTTTCTTTTTGATGACGTAGAGAGCTTCATGGCGGGTCACCGAAACCAGCCATGAGCTGAGCTTTTCGGGCGGAGTTGAATTGCGGATTTGGGTCAGCAGGGCAAGGCAGACGGATTGAAATATATCCGCCACATCGTCTTCGGGCAGCGGAAATCGGCGGGCAACCGCGTAAATCAACGAGTCATACCGGTGAACCAGCGTTGACCATGCCTTTCCATCACCGAGTTGGCAGCGATGGATCAGTTGATCATCGGATTCGTGGGCGTGCTTTTGGAATCCGGGTGATTCCTGGTTCGGATAGTGCATAGGTTACATTAAGCGTCTCGCCAATCGTTACGATTACGGTTCGATGATTGGACATTCCGGTGCCGCTTGCGCGACCTGAACCCATATCGAAACGAAAAGGGCAAGGTTCGACTCTTTCTGGACCAAGAGCATTATGCGGACCGCTCAAAGGTCAAATTCATTTTACTCGGAATGGCGGCCAGTTTGAAACGGAACGGAGCAGGAGAGCGCTAAAATAGAGGAAGGTTTGAGATAATGTCATCACAATCCGAGGAGTGAGATGAAAATTATTCAATATTTAGATCGCCGAGGCCAAATTCACTACGGCGCGCTTCAAGAGAACGATTCGGCCTTGCGAATTGAGGGCGATGTATTTGGAACATTCAACCAGACCGCGGAGCCGGCCGATCTCCATAAACTGCTGGTTCCGATCATTCCCACCGCGATATTGGCGATTGGGCTGAACTACCGGAAGCACGCTCAAGAGAGCGGGGCCGCGATACCCGACTATCCGATCCTCTTTTTTAAGGGACCTAACACGCTCCAAAACCCCGGCGACCCGATCCGGCTGCCCGCCTATCTGCCCAGCGATCAGGTGGATTACGAAGGCGAGCTGGCGGTGGTGATCGGAAAAGCTTGTAAGAACGTGAGCCCCTCCGAAGCCCTGAAATACGTGATCGGCTATACCTGCGCCAACGATGTGAGCGCCCGCGACTGGCAGAAGCAAAAAGGAGGTGGTCAGTGGTGCCGGGGAAAGACCTTTGATACCTTTGCGCCGCTCGGTCCATGCCTGGTTACCCCCGACGAGATACCCAACCCAAACCGGCTTAGCTTGCGCACAACGGTCAGCGGGCAGGTGATGCAGGATTGGAACACTGGTGATATGATATTCGATGTTCCGGCGCTGGTTTCTTTCTTGAGCGGGAGCACAACCCTGCTTCCGGGCACCGTGATTTTAACCGGAACGCCGCACGGGGTTGGAATGGCGCAAAATCCCCCGCGTTGGCTAAAGGACGGTGATGAGGTGACCGTTGAAATTGAGCGGATCGGCGCGCTGTCGAATCCGGTCGAGCGAGAAAAACTGGTGTAAGTTACTTTAGGAAGTAATCGCAATCCAACTATCCCGAAAACTATTTCCCAAGAAGGAATTAGAGTCTTACCTGGTTGTTGAAAAATACCGTAAGTGCTACTGTATCGTCATTCCGGGGCCGCGAAGCGGAACCCGGAATCCATAATATCGGCATTCATTTCCACTGATAGGCTAGGGAACTGGATTCCCGCTTTCGCGGGAATGACGTAGCGGCAGAACCAGCGACTTTTTCTGAAAGAGTTCAGTTTTACGGGAGTAATTTTCGTTCGCCCCCACCCCCTCCCTAAAAATTAGGGAGAGGGTAAACCACCTTAGTGGGCATCGGCGCGCACCGTCACATAGGCGACGATCCACCGGTTATCCCTTTTGACCATATTGAAGTCCATATAGTAGAGATATCCGTCGTTTAAAACCTCATCGCACCGGATGACCGCCCGGTTTGTCTTGCCGGCAATCAGCCTTCCTCTCTCGGCGAGGTCGGCCGCCGACTCCTTTGAGTAGTGCAGCCGGTATGATAAATAGTTTGCGAGCTCACTGCGGATAGGGTTCAGTTTTACCGGCCGGGGATCGCGCTCCAACCAGCTTTCCGACGGCGGCTCCATATAGTGACCGAGCGCTATGCTGGAAAGTAAAACGATCACCCCTACGATCGCGCCCAGGGTAAACGGCGGGATGCTCCACCGGTCGTATGGTCGCCGGTGGAAGAAGTTATGCCGAATAACATACGCCATCCATGCATCACCTTCCTACCTTACCGTGCGCCGAAATGACTCTCGACGGATAAGACATCGAGGTCCGGCCACGTTCGATCCAGCGATGGCGAGTAACTTGTTCGAGGCGGCTGTATTTAATCGCCTCCAACTATTGAATCATACGTAACACTGAGGTGAAATGATGCATGGGTGAGCGTGGAAAGATGAATGATTTAGCAGGATGGATTTATCCAAACTTTCAAGAGCTCTAAAGAGCAAAGATGTCCAGTTAATTGAATTGGGGTATAGTTATTCAAGTAGTTAGGGAGCCGGGTGAGAATGGAACGATTCAAGAATCCTCCGATTCAGGAAGCGTTGCTTGATATTCAAGTTACGTTGCCGCCCGACGTGAAACTTGAAACGCTGAAGCAGTTCCACGCAGGACTTGTAAACCGTTTCCCGGAAATGCAGGAGCGCATTTCGTGGCAGCAAAGTTTCCAAATTGCAGACGGAACCCACGCGATCAGCAGCTCCCGGTCGGTGGATGGTTATCTTTTTAACTCCAAAACCGACGGCAAAGTTGTGCAGGCAAGGCGTAATGGTTTCGCTTTCAACAAATTAAGGCCATATTCCGATTGGGATACATTCAGCGCCGAAGCGAAAGAACTTTGGCAGCGTTACGTCGCCATCGCCCACCCAGAATCGGTTCAACGCGTCACCCTACGCTATCTGAACCGGATCGCGCTACCGCTGCCATTGCGTGACCTGCGCGATTATTGCCTTCTGTTTCCGGATTTACCGCCGACGCTGCCGCAAGACTTAAGCGAATTTTTCCTCCGGGTCGTTCTGCCATTGCCAAACACGCCGTGCGCCTCCATCATAACCTTGACCTTTGAACCGCCGTCGCTGGGCGCATCTGTGTTGAATCTGATTCTTGATAACGAAGCGGCCTACATAGCCGACTCTTTGAACGTGGACACCGAAGCCATTTGGTCGAAAATGGCGGAACTTCGAGAATTGAAAAATAAAGCCTTTGATGCCAGCCTTACAGAAAAAACGAAAGCTCTATTCCGATAATGAACGTAGTTATTCCTCAAAACCAATGCTGGCATAGACGCGAGATGGCTCCATATCCCTCATGGGAGCGAACCGTACCTATCGCTCCGTCGTGGTGCACCCCGATCGCCCTTAGCGACGTGCAGCAGATTATCAGTCAGCAGGAGCGCAAAGTATTTCTGAGTTTCGACCGGGTCACTTCTTACCGCCTGCCCTTGGAATTTCAATTTCTGATGCTGGCCATCCAGTGGAAGCAAGACAATCTGTTCGAATCCTCGCCGTGGCGGATGGCGGCGCATCCGGCTTACCAACGCATCATTGGGATGGGACAGCGGGCGATTCCCCTTATACTTCAACTGCTGTCCCGCGAAACGGATTTCTGGTTTGAAGCCCTGCTGGCCATCACCGGCGAACAGCCGGTGCCGCCGGAACATGCGGGCGACTTGGAGGCCATGCGCCAAGACTGGCTGCGTTGGGGACGCGATCACGGCTATGACTGTTGAGGAAATCCGGCTCGCGCAGCAAGTCGTCCCACAATTCTTCCCCCGACTTCGACAAGAACCTTTCGAGGTAAAGAGTCCGCGCACCGTAGAATACAACTGCATTGCCTGGGCGGCGGGCGACAACCAACATTGGTGGTGGCCGGGTGGAAAATATTGGCCGACTGGCCTTCGCGCTGATGACTCAATTCCTGCGTTTGTCGAAGCATTTGCCGCTCAAGGCTACCAATGCTGCGATTCCGCCGACATCGAACCCGGTTTCGAGAAAATCGCGCTCTATATGGATGACCATGAGCAAGTCACCCACGCGGCGCGGCAACTGCCTGACGGCCACTGGACCAGCAAGCTTGGTCCGCAATGGGACATCAACCACTTACTCGAAGGTGTGTGCGGACCGGCTCCCGCCTACGGTCGAGTGGCGCAAATTCTCCGACGCCCCGTTTGATCGCAGTCCATGATCTCACAACTCCCCCTCAAAAGCCCGGTGCAGCATCGCCTGAAACAGGGCGTCCAGGCGGGTGCGGCTGGTGGCTTGGGCGGTTTCTAATGCGCGGATTTCGGTCACTCGCTCGGCGAATTCTTTTTGCAATGCAAGTGGCGGCACGGGAATAGAAACAGATTTAACTTCGCCGTCGTTCACAGCCGGATAATTTGCGCCCGTAGTTCTCGCAACAAGGTTGTCAATGAAGTATGGAGACCGAACGAATGCGAAAATATAATCACTCATCACTTTTCCGGACGGTCTGAGAACAGAAAACCCGGTTGAACAAATTTCATCGTCAAGCTCATCGGGAATGAGCGCGACTGCGTTCAAGTTAGGTCGGACGGTGGAAACAATCACATCTCCTTTGCGGATAACTTTTCTAGCTCGGCTTGGTGCGTCAGCACCAATGAATCGCTTCGTTGCGATGATTGTCTTTGCTTTATTGTCAACCCCTGTGATATCCAAGTAAACAAACTCTGTAGATGGCTTCTCTTTAGGATCGCGTTGCTCGGTGGTCAGAAGCAATTCGCCCAGCGCTTTTATCGGCCATCCTCTGGGATTCACTTTCGGGTCGCCGAACATTTCGTGAAAGAGGGCGGGGATGAGGGCGGCGGTGCGGCGGTCGGCTTGGGCGCGCAGTTTACGCAACTCGTCGGCTTCGTCCAGCAACTTCACGATACGTTCCTGCTCCGCCAACGGAGGCACAGGAATTGGGAGTTTTGCCAAATCCGATGTCTTCATTGACGGTAAATCGGCTTGGTGAGCTACGCCGGACAGGTCTGTTCCGCAAAGCCAATAGTAAGCGAAACGATTATTCAACAACGAGCTTGGGATAATAACTGCGAGATGACTGACAACATGCGCTTCGGTTCCGAGAATTGCGCGGTGATTGAGACGGATAGACGCTCCGCTTTTAGGAACAAGTATTGAGCCGGGAGGAAAGCGTTTGAATTTGCGCGACGCAGGCGTGGACAGCCGGTCTTTTGTTTCAATGAGGCAGGTCGTCTGGCCAAATCTGCCAACATCTTGCATCCTAACAAAAGGAATTCCGTCCTCTGAAAAATCCTCCGCGCGTTGCGGTGCCGGGTCGCCAGCCGTAACTTGCGCGATTTCGCCCAGCGGTTTTGTCGGCCAGCGTTTCATTTCTTTTTACCTCGTGTATCGGCCTGGTTTTGGCGGGCGCGCTCGGCCAGACGGGCGCGGGTCATGCGTTCTCGCAGTCCACCTTCCTTGAGAAAATCCTGTTCCAGGCGGCGGATTTGCTGATCCAGCAGATAGTTGGTCTGGTGAATCACACAAATGATAAGGTTGGCCGCCACTTCGGGCGGGCGGGATTCGATATAGGATTTATAGGACTCATAGGACGAATCCTTGTTTGCGCCGAGCTTGGGGTATTGTGATCTCCCCCGCATGCAACACTTTTGGGAATACATAACGCAATAATTGCAATCTATCACGGCGGCGGCAGAAATCGGGATCGGGTTCAATGATAGCGGAACGATCTCGATATTTAGCATTGCAAGATATATTAATTCAAGATAAACCGATCCTATTCATTACGGTCATCTTATTCTAGCATACCGAGATAATCAATGACAAGTGGAGGGGTGACTAGGCTGGGCGGCCGGCCAGGGCGGTCTCCAGTTTGGAAGCATGGTGAAGCTCATTGAGCGGCGGCCCAGTAAGACGGCAATTAAGTTGCCTTGATCAACGCCGGCATTTTCGACTTTACACTATTTCTGGGACAAGCCCATTCAAAATAAATTAGCATAGTTACAGCAAATAATAGAAAAATAATGATCATCCACATGGTAATATTCGACCTTATCTATCATAATCATATTAGATTGGTAGTATTTCCCCCCATCGGAACAATATTCCTTAATTGCATCTTCATAGTCGGTCTTTTTTTCATCAAGAAATAATGTTTGTTCATTAAATATAGTCGAAAATTCAATCCACATTTTAGGATAAGGAGGATAAGGCAGTGTAAATAATTTTTCTATTACGATATAAGGCAATCGTGGCCAAGGAATATAACGTCCGGTTCCTTTAGGTTCATTAAGTAATAAATCAATCTTGATCTTTGCTCGAATCTCGTAATCTATTTGTTTGCTGGACATTTGTGATTGATTAATTGAAATTTGGTTATTTTCAACGCCTTTATTCAAATACATGTATTTATCAATTGGCGCCCCAAAATCATACCTGAATCCAAACCCATACATTAATTGCCTGGCTTTGCAATCCAACTCCGGCAAAGAACGTAATAACTCTTCTGACTGACTGTGAATAGTAATTGTATTATCGTCCACATTATAAGATACACGGTTGACGTCAATTAACCCATCTTCAATCGGCCATCCCTTTGTATTACATTCCGAAAGTGCTAATTCATACAACTTATTTATTTTTTTTGAATTGTCATTCAAAAAATTTGAAAATTTTAATCGTGAATCTATAGATGGGAAAAAAGGAAGATCGAAATATTTATACAACTCGATATGGTTGTCATATTCTTCTACCATTTCCTCGTTAGGAAATTCAAATAAAGTGAGATTAAGAATAGTTTTCAATCTTAATGATTACCTCTTTTGTAGATATGGGTAAACCAATGCATTAAAATGCATGAACTAACTCCTTACCGCATTTACAAATAAAATTCCCCGCCCAGTCGCATGCTCCCCCAATATCCGGAAGCGGTAATTTTATCGCCGGGATGCAAAATTCCCAAGTTTCATCCACCAATGGTTTATCCTCAACCCAAACTGGTAGTGGTGATGGCATTACTGCCCAATCACCTGTATTGGGTGGTGGTCCACACTTTTTAAAATTCCATTCATCAAGAAGCTGTTGGGGCCGACGCTGCCACCCATAATATTGATGCACGTGACCATACCAACTACCTTTGCCTTCAATTACTGGATTTGCACAATTCCTTATTTGATATAACTCCCGATCATAATGCATAGCATCATATCTACCCTTAAGTTCATTTACAGCTCTTTCAATTTCCTTACGTAACTCTCCGCACTTTAGGGATTTGAATTTATTCTTCCAACCATAAGGGTCTATGCCGTTAGGTGAATTGTCCCCCACATACCCATACAGATTTACTCCTCCTGCATACCCGATCGGATCCCGGGTCAAAAACCTCCCCTGCGACGGGTCATAGTACCGGTGGGTGAGCAGCAGAAGCCCGGTTTCACCGTCGGTAGTGTACCCCCACTGACCGTCATAACCGAACGGCCCCGGATTGGAACCCATCACCCGACCGCCCCAGGCATCATACAGGCAGGTGGACAAAATGTTCTGGCTTGCATCCAGTTGCTGAACCACGCTGCCCTGCGGATCGAAGGTGTAGTAGGTCGCCGAGCCGGTGTTGCGGCAGATCAGCCCGTTCACGCCCCAGGTGTTCTCCGCCGTCACCGCGCCGCTGGAATTCAATTTTCATCCAACGGCTCAGGATACGATTTGGGCCATCCACGAAATTTTTCCAACAGCTCATCATCGGTGCCTTCCCATTTAACTACATTTTCACTTGAATTAGGTTCAAAATATCTGCCAAGTATCTCAATCGGTCCATATTTGTGGCGTTTATAAAATGTGGTCAGACATCCATCATTTAAATACCAAATAAATCCATGAGCTCGTGAACGCGGATAGTCCTGGTGCAAACAGGGACGGCACGTTTTAAGATGTGCTTCGACGTCACTGGTATCTTCCCCGCAAAATACGTTCACCTCTCTTGCCCTCCATACCCAATCCGGCAATTCATATATTTGCCATTCGATATTATCTCTTGCTTTATAATCCGATTCTATGTACGAAAGCAAATTTGGATAAGTATCTATCTTATTTCCATCCGGTACCGTTATACTACCATCGGAATGAATAACCAAACCCACACATCCGTGATCATAGCCAGTCAGAAAATTCTCTATAGCGGATCGAATAGACTCGCCTAAAACAAAATAGACGCAGTTATGACCTATTCTTGACCCCTCATAAATCAAATAATGCTTCATTGCTTTTCTCCATCAAAGTGCACACGCGCCTATCAATACCGGCACGGTTATTTCAGGCGCTGCAATTAAGCCGATCCCTATAATTAGCCCTCCTCCAATTATACGAATTGGAATGGGTAAAGGATTTATCTTAGGATACGAAATTCTGAATTTTGGCTCCTTGACCGGCCATCCGTGCCTCAACCAATTTCTTTTCGCATTTTCAAAGTTTCTTTCACAACTAGATGGGATCCTCTCCGGTGATCGACCAGGGCAATGAATATAACCATACTTATCAATCCAACACCCACCGGGACCATCCCAGTGAGGAAATCCTTTCATCTCATCTTCACCTTCTGGATTCCTAGCGCACCATTGTACCCCTTTACATTTAAAGCAATTACTACCATAACCACTAGCATCCACCCCCATCACCGCATCGTTCCCCACATACCCGTACAGATTTACCCCGCCCGCGTACCCAATCGGATCCCGGGTCAGGAAACGGCCCTGGCTGGGATCGTAGTAGCGGTGGGTGAGCAAAAGCAAGCCGGTTTCACTATCGGTAGTGTACCCCCACTGACCATCATAACCATAAGGCCCCGGATTGGAACCCATCACCCGCCCACCCCAGGCATCGTACAAGCTGGTGGACAAAATGTTCTGGCTTGCATCCAGTTGCTGCACTACGCTGCCCTGCGGATCGAAGGTATAGTAGGTCGCCGAGCCGGTGTTGCGGCAGATCAGCCCGTTCACGCCCCAGGTGTTCTCCGCCGTCACCGCCCCGCTGGAATTGAGCTCCAGCACCGGTACATCGCCGTCATAGATATAATAGGTAACGCCCGATGAGCCCTGCTTCCAGGCCCGCAAGCCGTCCCCGTTGTAAGCGGCTTGGAACACCGAGTTATAGGCGGTCAGCCGGTTCTCCGGGTCATAGACCAGCGTGGTTCCCTTGTAGACGGTCGGGTTGCCGTTGCCGTCAAAGGTGAAGGCGGTGTTCTGGTTGTCGGTATTATAACTGTTACTGACGCCGTAGAAGGTGGTCGGGTTTTCCGCCCCATCGTAGCCGAAGTTATCGTTGTAGCCGCTGCCCTCGGTGGATTGCTGGTTGGTCAACTCGTTCTTGCTGTCATAGGTATAGCTGTTTTGACCGATTGTGCCGGAGAGGGCAGGAATGTTCACCGCCATCGAGGTGCGATTGCCCAAGGCATCATAGACCATACTGCCGAACTCGGAAAGCAATGTCCCGCCGCTGGTCTTGGTGGTGAGGTCGGTCAGGAAGCCGCGCGAGTTGTAGGTGTAGGTGGAGACGGCTCCGTTGCCCAACTGCTGAGTGGCCAGCCAGCCGTTGGCCAGGTAGATCCAGTCGTTATAGCTGCCCGAGTAGGGATCGTAAAGCGAGACCAGCCGACCGTCGCCGTCGTAATCGTAGACGAACTTCCCCTTCGCGGTCATCATGGTTTGGCGGCTGCCGTCCGGGTAATAGGTGTAGGATAGGGTCTGAGCCGGCAGGTTGGTGTAGGTCGTGGTGGTTGAGGTCAGGTTATCATCGTCATCGTAGGCGTAGGTGACGACGCCGGTTCCGTCATTCATCTGGGTGCGGCGCCCGTAGGCGTCGTAAGTGAAGGTGACGTTGAGCGAGGGGGTGGCCGGGTAACTGATGCCGGTCAACTGGTTCTCCGCGTTGTAGGTGTAGTCGGTCTCCACGTTGTTGCCGTCCATCCGTTTGGTGAGGTTGCCGGCTGCATCGAAGGTGAAGGCGACGTTGTCACCTTTGGGATAGGTGATGCCGTTCAGTTGGCCGCAGGCACAGTAACTGAAGGTGGTTGCGTTGCTGTTGCCGTCGGTGACAGATACGGGGCGATAGTCGGCATCATAGCTGTAGCTTACCGCCTCACCGCCGCCGGTGCGAGAGAGTAGTTCGCCCTCCGGCCCATAGGTATAGCTTGTCTGTTCCACCAGGACGCCACTCTCATTGTAGGAGCTGATGGTGGTGGGCGGCCCGCCCGGATACAGATAGGTATAGACCGTCTCCGAATGGCCGGAGCCGCTCTGCCCGGTCGCCGGATAAACAATGGAGATCGGCTCGTTGGCGATGTTGTAGGTAGTGTCGGTCTCGTTGCCCAGCGCGTCCACCATCACCGTCTGGTTCCCTTGGTTATCGTAACGGTAGTGGGTCACGGTGCCCAGATTATCGGTTACCGTGAGCGGTTCACCCAGCGCCTCCGGCTGTTGATAGCTGCCGTCCTGGGTGTAGTTATAGGTGGTGGTGATGCTATTGACCGCGTTGTTGCCCGGCCCGGTGATGGTGAGCAGGTCGCCCAGGCTGCTGTAGGTATAGCTGGTGGTGACGGTGGAGCCGGTTCCCGAAGTGCCCGGCGTGGGGGTGCTGATGCTGGCCACCAACCCGCTCGGCTCGTAGTAGGTATAGCTGGTCGGCGTCTGACTCCCCTCCTGCGCGCTGACCAGCTCTCCCAGCGGGAAGTTGGCGTAGCTATAGGTGTAGACGGTTTTGGTGCCGTTCGGCAGGGTCTCCGAGGTGATATTGCCAAACTGATCCCAAGTATAGTCGGTGGTATTGTTGTTGCCATCGGTTGCCGAGGAGGGCTTATAGGGGTCGTTGGGATCGGAGTAAATGGCGGTGAAGGTAGTTTGGCCAGCCCCATTCACATTTTTCGTCGGGTTCATGCTACCATTAAAACCGATGGTATAGGTAGATACTGTCGTTCCGTTACCAACCATGAGCACCTGCACTTGGGTATCGTTACTGTCTACCGCGGTATACTCCCGCTCATTGTTGTTGGAATCCACCACGCTGGTCACGTAATCGGTATCCTGAGCGTAGTTGATGGTGCCAGTTGCGGTGCCGCTGCCGGTCGGCGATGGAACCGTGATGGTGTGCAGGAAGGCATATTGCCCCTCGCCGGAAGGGTCGTAATAATCGGCGTAGTCGTATGCATAGCGACTGGGCGGGTTGTTGGTTCCGGTGGCCACCACCTGGGAAACCTGCGTCAACTCCTGATAGTTCATATAGGTGCCGCTGTAGCCGCTTTCTTGATAGTAGACGCTGTCACTGTAGGCATCGTCCACCTCGGTGACGTTGCCATTGGCCGCCCTTGTGATTTTAAGCAGCACCGTTCCATTGTAATCATCGGTGATGGTGGAAAGCAGCGGAAAACCACCCGGCCCCGGCGCTCCATAGTTAAAGAGGATCGGGTAGCCGGTCGGATCGGCCAACTGAGCCGGCAAGTCGCAGAGGGCGTGGCCGATCGTATTGCCGTTCGAGTCGGTTAAGGCAATCGCTTTCGATGCAGGGGTGGTGATCAACTGCCGCCGACCGATGAAAGTAATGGTGTAGTAGCCGGTGGGACTATTGCTGCTGTAATCCCACTCCGCCACCATTGGAGCGCCCGCCTCAACGGAGCAGCTTACCGTTGTATTGCTTGCGGTGGGAACCGAGGAAGCGCTGAAGCTCACTTGAGCGCCGTTCGGCAATACCAGATAGCGGGTTCCGGTCTGGGGTTGATAGCGCGAGCCGGCCACGCTGAAGTCGGCTGAGACGGCGTAAGGGGGGTAGGCCGAGGTAGTACGCGCCTCGTAGCCGGAGCCGATCGTCGCCGTTACCGGGGCTGTAACCGTCAGATTGGTTGGGCTCTGGGTGTTATAAGAGACATTCCACCCCGCTGGTGACTGATTGGTGGCAATTAGGCTGCCGTTTTGAAGCACCGCCCAATTGTCTCCCGAAGGCGGCGCGTTGCTGCCGTTCGATGATAGTGTGATGATCGCACCCTGCGGAACATCGCCGGATTGCAGCACGTCGAAGTAAGCGGAGACGCCGTAGCCCGGCTCGTAGAGGTAGCGCGCCTCATAGTTCATCGTAGCACCGGCGGAAGAGGGCGCCCCCACCGTAAGCTGCATCGTACTTACGTCGAGACTGACTGACCAGCCGTTGGTGTTGGATGAGGTGGCGATGGTATTTCCATTTTGCACGATGTCCCAGGTCAAGCCGCTGGCCGGCTGATCACTGCCGGTGGTGGGGAAGGTATTTGAGCCGCCCTGAAAAACCTGCGGATTGAGCAACGCGGTGGGATCGTACACGTTGATGTTGTAAAATTGTGACCAACCGGCGCCGAAATCGTCCGATTCATAGCTGTGTTCGCGAGGTGTCGGCGGGCGCAGACTCTCATACACCCGCCCCCACGTAACCGAGGGGCCATGCGGATTATACACCATTAAGTCCGGCATCGGCGGCTCATAATCGTCCTCGCCGGTTGCCAGGTTCACCTCGTTGCCGGCCAGAGGCCCGTAAGCGGAGGGCTTGCTGGAGCTGCTGCAGGCGCTACAAGAGGAGGATTCCGATTGGGGATCCATCGGCTGCGGACATACCCACGAATGCTGGCCGGTCGGCGAGTAGATGCAGCCTCCGAAAGCATAAGGCAGGTAAAGCAGCACGTGGCTCTTTAACTCGGCCAGTAAAGTGGTCACCAGCCCCAAGTTCAACCCTTTAATCCCACCGCTTGAGGCCACCTCAACCGGCTTTTTAGAGAACAACTCGGAGTAGAGGTGATCGGCAGAGCTGCCTATCTTGGTTATGGCGACGTAAACCCCCGGCTCCATCGCCTGCCACTGCCGCCAGGTAAGATGCACCATCCCGCCCGGCCAGTGTCCGCAATCTATGCACCGGTAAGTCACGCCGCCCTTATCCGCCTTCACCACCGCCACAAAGTGATCCCGCTCCACCCAGGCAATGAGCGGCTTGGGCAGCTTTTGTAGACCTACCTCATCGGCGGTGATGATCCGACCGGATAGCCCCAGCTTTTTGGCTGCATTGATCAGATCAGACAGCTTGCTTCCCTCGCCGGTTACTCGTAGGGCCGATAACACTGCCCGCCGGCTGGAGGGGAGATGAAGAGATTGCAGGCATACTGAAAGCGAAGCGGCGGCGCAATAGTGTGTCAGATGAGGAACCGGCGGGAAGTAACCTTGAAGCGGCAAAGATTTCTCACCGTAAATTGGCTCCTCCGGGATGCCCAGCTTGGCGTTTATCGCGTGATAACCGGCGTAAGCCTCCGCCTGGCGATACCAGATCGCACAACGCAGCCGTTGCGTCTCCGGGACATAAATCTTTCCTATTAGAACCTTGTGGAACAGGATCGCCGACTCCCGGTATAGCCCGTCGTAGAAGAGGGCCATTGCGCTATCATAGGCGGCCAGGCCGTAAAGAGGATTATTCGGCTTGCACAGCTTTCCCACCATCCGAAAGTGCCAGATCGCGGCGTCGGGGTGATGACTGTGAGCCAACTCATATTCGCCCAACTCAAGGTGGAGAACGGCGGCTTGGCTTTGGGAAAGGTGCTGAGTTCTGAGGATTAGCTTCCAGCCCATCGCTTCACCGGCTGGGATATTTCCTCTCAATCGTCCTACCTCATCCAGCAGGGTTAGCGGGGTCTTTAGCGATGTTCTCCCCCCCCCCCGCAAAAGCGGGCGCAGGAAAGACAAAAAGAAGCGGAATAAGCAGCGCTAACCCGCGCATCCAGCAAAACGGTGGTGCACTTGCCATCATCAAAACTCCTCTCCGCCACATCATTGGCCTCAAACAGGAGAAAAAAGACGACGCTCACAAAACCAACTGTTTTAACCGCTGTAAGTGATGACCGACTGGTAGACTGCAGGTAATATTACTTATATCACGATAATTATTGCTTGTCAATAGGTTGACCGGCAAATTTCAAGATTTTTTATGGGATTTTTTTCAGGCACCCAGTGAACTCGTCCAACCCCGCCTTCACCCGCTCCTCGCTTACCGCCAGCCCCGCTACCGTTTTGGCCAATTGCGGGTGCAGTCGGCAAACACCCTTTGGCATTATGGGGAAGTCAGCCGGTGTGAAGGTGTGAGAACGGATAAACTGAAGAATAAGCCGATCCACCATCGGGCGAAGCGGCTCCATCAGGTCATAGACCAGTGCCGAACGACCGGGACGGCAGGCGTGCAGGTAACCGATAGCGGGGTCAAGCCCGGATGCAACCGTTGCGATCCGAACCTGGCTCTCCAGCACCCCGTAAGCGTAGTTCAGGATCGCGTTCACCGGGTGATTGGCGTTGCGGTTCACGCCGGTCAAAAGCGACTCCCGCTGACCCACCGCCATCCACTCCAAGGGTATTGGATGGCGGCCAACCCCCTTCCATTTAAGCGGGATGGATTGCCAGCACCCGAAGTAGGCCAGCGCCGCCCGGCCCTCAATCAATCGCAAGGTCTCCACGTCCGCTATGGGATGCTCCAACTCCTGCAACGCCCCGTCCAGCTTCAGCAAAGCCGATTTGTGGACTTGCGAATTAGGCAGCTTGCGGTCGCCGGGAAAGAGGCGTCGCTCCTCTCGCTTTTGCGGGTAGTGGGTGAAGCCGTTACGAACGACCAGCGCGCCGTGGTTTACTCCTAAATACACGCCGTGGCCGGTTAAGATTAGCGGCTTCGGCTCCCGCTTACGCACTCTGCCCCTCTCCATTCTGGAGACTGGAACCCCTTCACCGGGAAGGCTTTCTGCCAGCCAGTAGTCGCCGCGCAATGCCCAGAGTGCGTTTCATCCAGCCTGCCTGTGCGTATCCGCACGCAGACAGGCGGCGGGTCGGGTTCGGGTGTACGGCGTTCCCATCGGCAGGCATTCTCCGCCTCAACCCCCAATCGGCGCTTCTGCAACGGCAGTGAAAAATATTTTGTAAATTCCCCAGAAAACCCGTATTGCACCATTGGAAGATCGTATTAACGCTTGTACTGATGACCGTTGCGATCGTACTATGGGTCGGTATCATCAAGCAGGAGAAGGAACGAAAAGGCCGATTGGCAGCCAACATGAATACGGCCGAGCATGGAGAACCCAACGCGGATATTGAGCGTCTGGTTGTTCAAGCCATGGGTAATACCAGTCAACCGGCAACCTTTAAAGCTTGTTACCGGCTTGGATATGATTTTGAGAAGGGACGAGGAGTGCCTCAAAACTATGGAGAGGCGCTGAGCTATTATAGAAAGGCGGCCTATAACGGTTACCCGCCAGCGGAATATCGGTTGGGGTTGTTGTATGAGCAAGGTCGTGGGGTGCCCGCCGATATGGTAAAGGCTATGGCGTGGTACATACTGGCCAGAGAAAGAGCGACGGGAAGAATAAGAGCGGCCGCCAGCGAACGATTGCACCGATTGAAAATTAAATCAACCCTTTCTAAAAATCGGTAATCTGAAAAATATGGCTCATCCTAAGTGGGAAGTACCGATGTTACGGATCAATTCCTTGCGCCTTTATTCACGCTTCTCACTAACCTCGTGCCTCTTCCTGATATTCGCGCTTAATACATCCCCATCCCTTGCGGATGGGATCCCACATCGGCTTATGGAGCGTTCGCTCCGGCTCTTGGAGCCTGAAAACCCTGGCCGATCACCTTAGTACCCTTCACCGTAAGCTGGAAACCGATGAGCACGGCGCCGAGCTTACTCCCGAATACCTGAAGTACGCGGTAAACGATGTGCAGGTGACCTGGGAGTGCTTCGAGAAGCTGAATGAGCGGTATGAGGAGTACCATCTGACACAAACGCCGGTCAGCCGTATCTACAGCGAGGCCGGTATCGGCAAAGCCTATCTCAAGGAGATGGGTATTAAGCCGTGGAGAGAGCTGCAACCGGACTTTCCACCCCAGTATCTCGGTATGTTATTCTGCGCACCGCACTGGGCGGCGAGCACAATCGGGTAATGCTTCAGAAGCTGCCCGGTCTAAACCGACCGGCGGTGAGTCGCTACCTGGCCGCCAACCCGAACCTGCTAAGCTGGTTCAAGCGATATAATCGCGGTAAGAGTTATCGCGAACAGGTGAAGCCGTTTAACTTCCTGCTGGCCTTCCAGGGGGTGCCTTTTCATCAGACCGAGGAGGGGCGCTACGGCAGGATTGTGGAACCGGGCGAGGCACGCCGTAGAAAGCAAGCTCCCTTGGATCAGCCCCGTGTGGCGTCGCCTTACGATACCGACTTGGAACGAGCCGCCGAAAACTGCTTTGACCGCAACACCGGCAAAACGATTTCACCAAAGCACCTGAAGACCTATCGCCAAGTGTTGGCCCAGTACCACATGCACCCAGAGGATAAGTTCCTGAATGCGGACTATCTGGATCGCGGGGAGACCGGACGCCGCCATATCCTGGTTGGCGAGGTGGAGTATATCGGCAAGGAGGCCAACCGGTGGGAGGAGCGATGGCACCTGGGCGACGACCCCGAATACCAGATCATCTACGGAACCTCGCCGGAGCAGTTTCAGGAGTTGGTGAATGAGGTGCTGGAGCGATGCTCTAAACTGGGAGTACGGAAGGTGGTGAGGGCCGCTTCCGGTATTTCACTTCGTGAAGTTCATTACCTCATTCAGGGCGAAAGCAATCCGACCCCGGATACGATTGCAAAACTAAAACAGGGTATCGAGAAACTTGAGAAACAACAGCAGGAGCACGAGCAGCGCGTTCAGGATGTTATCACCGAGGTTAAGCAGCGTTGCCAAGAGATAAGCGTCCGGCAGTTTGCGGAACAGGTCGGCGTTGATCATAGTCATTTAACCCAATGTTTGAATGGCCGCCGCCCCATGAGCCGTGCCATGCTCTCCAAGTTGGAGACGTATCTCGCCCCTCACCCAGTTTAGGCCGCCCCCCGCCACCTGTCATTGATTATCTCGGTATGCTAGAATAAGATGACCGTAATGGATAGGATCGGCTGGCTTACCTCGAATGCACATATCTAGTAATACTAAATATCGAGATCGTTCCGCTAACATTGAACCCCGCCCCGATTATTGCCGCCGCCTTGATGGATTGCAATTATTGCGTTATGTATTCCCAAAAGTGTTGCATGCGGGGGAGATCACAATACCCCTCTTCTTCCAGACTCAGGATGGAGTGCGAGTCAGTCAATGGAAGAAACAAGGGTAAATATTAGAGTACACCCGTCTACCCCCATCCCAGCCTTCCCCCTAAGAGGGGGAAGGAGCACGTAACGGTTGCGAGGGGGAAGCGAGTAGGACAAGTTTAAGGTGGAAGGTTAGGATGGGGGCGAACGAAAATCACTCCCGCAAAACTCAACAGTTACTTCCCGCCGTGTTGCGTTGGCACGGAATTTGCTATATTATAATATCGTGAGAGTCCTGGCGCCGCAACGCCGCCCCGCCGGAGGTAATGCCGCTCCAGTCGCCTCTCACTCTAACCTATAATTTTAAGCAGTAGCCAAAACTTATCACGATCCAATACCGGCACTCCCGATGGGCACTGTAATCGAGAGTGCTACGCAATGCCGGAATACTTAAATTTGTGCCAATGCCGATCCGCTTCACTCCAGTGCTGAAAGCTCAATACGCTGAATTTCGATCCGCCCGGCGCCGCAAGCCGATCTCCCCCAGCCAGTCCCAGCCTGCGACCGCTATACCGGTAAAAATACGGGATACATTCACCCTCCAGCCTCCGCCATCCTGAATTCCCCTCTCCCACTGGGAGAGGGCCAGGGCGAGGTGGTGGGCGCGATCTGGCGCAACGGGGCCGACAAGCGTTTTGGTGATGGAAATGGCGCATGCAAAAGCGATTGAGATAGACGCTCACCAAGCGTGGTGGAGGGTGCCCAATCCAAATTATTAAATGGAGCCTGATAATTATTGAAGACTGAGTTTCTATCCCAGCGCGTAGCCGGCGAGGCGGAAGCCGCTGCTGAGATGGAAGTGGCGAGAACGCCGGCGACGGCCGACTTACCGGTTCTGACTATCGAGCCATTACGCGGCTGGATCGGCATCAACTGGAAAGAGATATGGCGATACCGGGAGGTTCTCTACTTCCTTACCTGGCGCGACGTTAAAATTCGATACAAGCAGACCATCTTGGGGGCTAGCTGGGCCTTTATTCAGCCGTTTCTAACGATGGTGGTTTTCACTATCTTCTTCGGTCACCTAGGCGGCCTGGGGAAAAAAACCGGCGGCATCCCCTACCCCATCTACGTCTACGCCGGCCTGCTGCCCTGGACCTTCTTTGCAAACTCAATCACCGCGAGCGGAAACTCACTGGTACGTGACAGTAACCTCATTACCAAAGTCTATCTCCCACGTCTTATCATTCCGCTGGCGGCAGTGGGGGCCGGCCTGGTGGATCTGGGGGTTGCCTTTATTGTATTGTTCGGGATGATGGCGTTTTACCATACCTCACTCTCGTGGCAATTAGTGCTGATGCCCTTGTTTGTGCTTAATGTTATTCTGATCGCAACCGGTGTGGGATCAGTACTCTCTTCGCTGACGGCTACTTATCACGATTTCCGTTACGTAGTGCCGTTTATGGTGCAGATATGGATGTTTATTACGCCGGTGATCTATCCGCCAACCATTGTTCCGGCGAAATGGCGATGGCTGCTCTTCATCAACCCGATGACCGGTCTGATCGAGGGCTTCCGGGATTGTTTCCTGGCTCACTCATTGGATTGGCCTCAGATTGGAATCTCGATGGCGGTCGGCTTGGTGCTTTTTCTGGGTGGTTTGGCCAACTTTCGTATAATGGAGAAGCGCCTTGCCGACATTACATAACATAGCCGAGGCAGCAATCAAAAACGTTATTCTAGCAATGGGAATTGAATGCTATGTCTGACATCGTGGTAAAAGTCGAAAATCTGAGCAAACAGTATTGTATCGGCCAAGCCGCCCACCTCAAATGGCGCACCTTCGGCGAGGCCCTGAACGATGTGGCCGCCGCCCCATTTCGTCGCCTTGTCTCCACCATTCGACACACCGATCTCGATGCGCCGGCGCGCGCGAGGAGTGAAATAATCTGGGCGCTCAAGGATGTCTCCTTCGAGGTGGAACAAGGCGACGTGGTGGGCATCATCGGACGCAACGGCGCCGGCAAGAGCACCCTGCTCAAAATCCTCTCCCGTATTACCGAACCAACCGCCGGCCGCATCCTGATCCACGGGCGAATGGCCTGTTTGCTGGAGGTTGGCACCGGTTTCCATTCGGATCTGACTGGGCGGGAGAATGTCTACCTGAACGGCGCCATCCTGGGTATGCGCAAGGCGGATATTGACCGCAAATTTGATGAGATCGTTGCCTTTGCTGAAGTAGAAAAGTTCATTGACACACCGGTGAAACGCTATTCCAGCGGGATGACGGTGCGGCTGGCGTTTGCGGTGGCCGCCCATCTCGATCCGGAAATACTGCTGGTTGACGAGGTGTTGGCGGTGGGAGATATCGAATTTCAAAAGCGGTGTGTAGAGAAGATGGGCCGTATCGTAAGGAGCGGCGCCACCATATTTTTAGTCAGTCATAATCTTGCCATATTGAACGAACTTAGCCGGATGATCATCTGGCTCGACAAGGGCAGCCTACGTGAATCCGGACCGCCGCAGGCAATCATCAATTCATACGTTGCTTCCACCTCCGCCGGCGGCGGTGAATGGCATGCCGACGAAGCGCCGGAAAATTTGCCGGCATGCCTAAACCGAATCCGCGTAATGCAAGGCCAAGATACCCCGACTGAAAATGTACTGATTGACCAGCAGTTCGAGGTCGAGATCAGCTACACCATTCGTCAGCCCATGCCTTTTTGTCGGGTGGGGCTGCTGGTTTCCAATGCAATGAACCTCATCATATTCTCCACCGCCGAAACCGACGATACCGCCTTTTCGCCTTTTGACCGCGCGCCGGGCAAGTATGTTTCTCGCTGCAGGGTGCCGGGCTGGCTTTTGGCGGCGGGAACCTATTTCTTAACGCCCCATATTGATCATGCCCCCTTGCATTGCCTTTACTCGGCGGATCGTGCCTGTACGGTGACGATGGTGGAAAACGTTTTGCGCTCAGCGAGCCACCCCAACCGGCCAGGGGTAATCGTGCCGAAGCTGAAGTGGGAATCGGCTACTCATTCGGGCTAGCACCGCTCATTGCGGAGCGGGCTCATCGGGGCAAAAACATTCGGAGCGGTTCTCAATCGGCTGAATCATCAATTTGACCAAACATGAGATTACTGATGCCCGACCTGCCCCGCATATCCAGCGTGACCCCCTCCTATAACCAGGCGCAATTCCTGGAGGAGACCATCCTCTCGGTGCTTAATCAGAGCTATCCCAACCTGGAGTACATCATCGTGGATGGCGAAAGCACGAACGGCAGTGTGGAGATAATCAAGAAATAGGCGGATAGGCTGGCATGGTGGGTCAGCGAAAAACTGGAAACAGTCCATACTTACGGAACATAAATACGGAGCGGCGCCGTACACAATCCGGTATAATATTACCGGAGGAGTAAGAAAATGCCAATCAAAAAAACCGGGAACGCTCGGATGGACTTCCGGTTATCGGGACAACTGAAAAAGATGATAGAGCAGGCAGCGGCGCTATCAGAGCAGAACCTGAGTGATTTCGCTATAGGAACACTGGCGCGGCAGGCGGAGGAGATCATAGAGCGGCATCGTATCATCCGCATGTCTCAGGAGCGGTACGATGAATTTGCAGCGTTCCTAGACGCGCCCGCTGAGGCGATTCCAGCGGTATCGGAGGCGCTGGCGGAACGTCAGCGCCGAAAGCACCCGCAATCGAATAAGCGTCCAGATTCGCCGACGGCTACGGAATGAGCCAGGAGGGGCATGTAGATTTCGAATGGGATATCCGGCCGCTGGACAGGCTGCATAATGTGCGCGCATTCGATTGCGGGGATGAAGCGTTGAATACCTATCTTCGTCGTTTCGCGGACAGACATGCCAGACAGGGGATAAGCAGAACTTATGTGGCATTTCCGCTGCAAGAGCCGTCCCGAGTCATCGGCTACGTATCCATCTCTACGGGATCCGTCGCCCCTGATGCTGCGGTTTCCGATCAAAGTCTGCCGCATTTGCCAATCCCGGTGATACATGTCGGCAGGCTCGCGGTCAGTACGGAGTATCAAAATCTGCGCGTTTTCGGACCGCAGCTTCTGGCGGAGGTTTACGCGCTGGCATTGGAGCTTTCGGAGAAGATCGGATGCTACGCCATTGATGTTATAGCAAAAACCGATCACGTCAAGAGATTTTATATGCGCGAGGGCTTCGCGGAGCTTCGCGATAATGATCTTCATCTCTGGATTAGGCTCAAGGACATCCGAGCCTCGAAGAATGCCCTATCATAAACTTTGGAAGGTTATTCATGACAGCCTATCCCAAAATATCCAGGGTGACGTCGTCCTATAACCAGGGCCAGTACCTGGAGGAGACCATCCTCTCGGTGTTTAACCAGAGCTATCCCAACCTGGAGTACATCATCGTGGATGGCGGCAGTGTGGAGATAATTATGAGGCTGTTGAAAAAAGACTTAAAACGACAAATATACAAGCGTTTACAGCCTATTTCACGCTCAATAAATAGAATATATTGAGTTATTATAGTTAATATATCCGAATTTTTCAACAGTTTCTTAACCCATTTGAAGGACAGACTCTTAATTGAAACGATTATTTTGGAAATTTATTGATTTTTTACGAGTCCTTCGAACTTCTTGGGTATTGAAGGACTTCTATTGGGGCAAACAATTGGCTGGATCAATGTCAATTGATTTAAAAGATGTTGAAGTCAAAAGACGGACTGGCAACATCTACTTAGCAGAAGTTGGCCTATCTCTTACAAAAAATAAACATCTGTATATAATTGACAAACATTTGTATCCTGTTGTCAAAAAAATAACAATTAGATTAGATGGTAAATGGGATTACGATAAAAACGGACAATTATCCATTAAATTCAACGATATTATTATTAATGTTTACGATCGAACTGATATTGAAGTAATCAATGATATATTCATCATGCATATGTATGCTTTTTATCCATTAGACACAAAAATAATCGTATTGGATATAGGCATGAATCATGGAATTGCAAGTCTCTACTTCGCATCTAAACGAGAGGTTGTGAAAGTAATTGGATATGAACCAGTTCCTACAACATTTCATAAAGCTCTCGCCAACTTTAACTTAAATCCTGATTTGTCAAACAAAATCACCCCAACTAACACTGGGGTCGGCGAATCGAATAAATCATCGACTCTATATTATTATCCTGAGTCATCTGGTCAATCAAGTATATATGCGA
Source organism: bacterium (assembly GCA_021842405.1). GTDB lineage: Bacteria > Armatimonadota > Chthonomonadetes > Chthonomonadales > JAMCWF01 > JAMCWF01. Next base: position 1,843 of record JAKBZR010000037.1, on the reverse strand, counting down.
CTAATTTAAATAGAACTGTTACTGAAAATATTCAAATTGAAATATTGTCGGCAACAGAAATATTGCACGATTTAATTACTCATAATCCTAAATATTCTATATTTGTAAAAATAGACTGTGAAGGATCCGAATATGAAATAATACGATCATTAGTATCAAATAAAATCATAAATAAAATACATGCGATGGTGATGGAATGGCATACAATGAACGATCATCAAAATCCCTGTGAATTAATCGAATTATTACATAAATCCGGATTTATTGCATTCTCATTCTCTTTTGATACAACTGGTATGATCTACGCGATTAATCATAATAAATAACGATAATGTCCGGAATCTTGCATAAAATTCTCAAATGCGTCAAATTATTGTCAGTAGAGTTTTATAGTATTTAATCGTTTTCAGCTTTCGGTAAAGTTGAAGAATCAGATAATCCGATGCCCACACAACCTCTCGTCAGCGTTATCATTCCCTGCTATAATTCCGGGCGGTACCTTGCTGAGGCGATCCCAGCGGTATCGGAGGCGCTGGCGGAACGTCAGCGCCGAAAGTACCCGCAATCGAATAAGCGTCCAGATTCGCCGACGGCTACGGAATGAGCCAGGAGGGTAATGTAGATTTCGAATGGGATATCCGGCCGCTGGACAGGCTGTTTATTATTGTTTATTTGCATTTATAATAATATTAAATTGATTTTTATATAGACAGAATATAATATGCATATTGTATATATTTGCAATGAATTACCGCCTGCTCCAACAGGTGGCATAGGGACTTGTGTAAATTTAATTTCGCATGAATTAGCTCGTGTTGGCCATAATATTACAGTTGTTGGAATTTATAATTACGATTATGGTTGGGATATTCCTGGCGTAAAAGTAATTCCAATTTATCGTTATGCCCCTAGAATAATTACCAGATTCATACATCCATTATATTTTAAAAGAGTTGCAATTTATAGAACATTAAAATATATTAATAAGATTAATCCTATAAATGTCATCGAATGGCCTGACTATGAAGGATTGTATTTTAAACCGATACCAGGAGTAACGAATATAGTTCGGAATTCAGGCGTTTCTGAATACATAAATTCATATAAACCTAATACTATGTCGAGAATTCAAGCAAAGATGGAATTAAACACCTTGCGCAGCATTGATAATTGGATAGGAGTTTCTGAATGGTCTATACATAAATATATAAAATTATTCGATATACAACCAAAAAATTCAAAAATAATATATAATCCTATAGATGCCGAATTGTTTGCTCCTATTAATAAAAATGCCCAATTACCAATCAATAATGCAATATTGTTTTCAGGTTCATTACGTGAAAGCAAAGGCGTATTTCAATTACTATACGCAAGTAATATATTCCTTAAAAAATGCACCGATGCGAGACTATTATTAATAGGAAGGGCTGATCCAAAAGATTTATTGATTATGAATCAAATGATACAAAGCGAAATACGCAATAGAATTATTATTGCATATCCAGTCTCTCAATCAACATTATCAAATGTAATGAGACAATCAACAATATTTGCAATGCCATCTTATATGGAAACTTTTGGAAATGTATGGGCGGAAGCAATGGCATCTGGTCTACCAATAATTGGATCAACATTATCTTGTGGCCCCGAAATTGTGCCCGATAAAATTGCAGGATTGTTAGTTGACCCCAATAATATAGAACAGATCGCTGACCCTATGTGCCAATATAGAGTGAGACACTTTCCTTATCTTTAATTAGTGTAGATCAGGGCGGGAAGGAGATTGAATTGAACAGCTTCAACAATCCGAATGGCGTATTTTCATCCGCCTCCCCGGCAT